>JAISUL010000093.1 GCA_031272145.1 Synergistaceae bacterium | reverse complement strand
GGCGTCCGTCATGATGATTATCTTGTGGTAGCGCAGGCGGGAGGCGTCGAACTCGTTGCCTATGCCGCAGCCGAGGGCCTGAATTATCGTGCGTATCTCGTTGTTGCCAAGCATCTTGTCGAGCCGCGCCTTCTCCACGTTGAGTATCTTGCCGCGCAGGGCTAGAATCGCCTGAAATACCCTGTTCCTGCCCTGCTTAGCGCTGCCCCCGGCGCTGTCTCCCTCGACTATGTAGAGCTCCGTGTTCTCAGGGTGGCGCGAGGAGCAGTCAGCCAGCTTGCCAGGAAGGCTCATGCCGGTCATGGCGCCCTTGCGCACAAGTTCCCGCGCCCGCTTTGCCGCGTCACGCGCAGCCCGCGCCTTGAGCGCCTTTTCCACCAGCGGCTTCAGCGACTCCGGCGCCACGTCGGTAAACCACGCACAAAGCCCCTCGTAGACGAACGAATCGACGATGCCGCGGAGCTCGCTGTTCCCCAGCTTGGTCTTGGTCTGACCCTCAAACTGCGGTTCCGCCAGCTTCACCGATATGACGCAGGTCAGTCCCTCCTTGAGGTCGTCGCCTGACAGGTTTTCCTCCTTATCTTTAAGCAGCTTGGCTGTGCGCGCGGACTCGTTTACCGCCCTCGTCAAAGCGGTGCGCAGGCCCGACACATGCGTCCCTCCCTCGACCGTGTGGATCATGTTCGCGAACGAGAACAGCCGCTCCAGATACCCGTCGTTGTACTGAATTCCAACGTCGATTAGTACCCCATCGCGTTCCCCAGAGAGGACTATCGGCGCGCCGATGATCGACTCCTTGCCCCTGTCGAGGTACTCGACGAACGCCCTTATCCCGCCCTCGAAGCAGTAGTCCCTGACCGCGGAGTCGGCGCCGTCGCGCTCGTCCTGCACGCTTATGTGGAGGCCCGGGTTGAGGAACGCGAGCTCGCGGAAGCGGCTTTTCAGCGTGTCGATGGAGTGGTGCACGTCCTCGAAGATGGCGCGGTCGGGCATGTAGTGGATGGTGGTGCCGTGCTCCGCGTCGGTCGGCACAGGGTCGGAAAGGTCGCCTACCGGGATGCCGCGCTCGAACCTTTGGTGGCGCTCGAGCCCCGAGCGGACGACGGAGACCGTGAGCCACTCAGAGAGGGCGTTGACGACTGAGACGCCGACGCCGTGGAGGCCGCCGGAGACCTTGTAGGCCCCGCCGCCGAACTTCCCGCCCGCGTGGAGCACTGTGAGGACGACCTCGCACGTGGGGCGCCCGTTGTAGGGGTGCGGGTCGGTCGGGATGCCGCGCCCGTTGTCCCGCACGGAGACGCTCTCGTCCGCGTGGACGACGACCTCGATGTGGTCGCAGAAGCCGCCGATGGCCTCGTCGACGGAGTTGTCCACCACCTCGTAGACCAGATGGTGCAGCCCACGCTCGCCCGTGTCCCCAATGTACATGCCTGGGCGCCGCCTGACGGCCTCCAGCCCCTCCAGCACCTGAATACTTCCGGCATCGTAGTCGCTCACGATGTACGCGTCCCCCTTCAAAAATGGGCATAATGCCCCCTGGGGTCTGAGACCCCTTGGGGTCTGAGACCCCGAATCGGGAGTATTATATAATAAATTTATCTCGCATGGGGGGAATCCCCGGGAGGATGTTGGATGCGAAATTTCGCGGAGGCCTTGAGCCCGATAAAAAGGGACTGGAAGGCCATTTTGATAGTCATTGCGGGGAACATCATAACGGCGTCGGCCGTGAGCAACTTCACGCTGCCCTACAGGTTCCCCGACGCGGGCGTCACCGGCGTGGCCGTCCTCACGAACTACGTGTTCGGAATATCGCCCGGCTGGGTGGTGTTTTTCGGCAACATGGCACTGCTGGCTTGGGGCTGGCGGAACCTCGACACGCGGTTTTTGCTGCTGACAATCTTGTCGATCGTGGTGTTCACCGGCTTTCTGCCCGTGTTCAACGACCTTCAGCTGCCCCTGCCTCACGACAACCGCTTCATGGGCGCAGTTATATCAGGCGTGCTGAAGGGCGCTGCCGCCGGAATGATATTCAACGTCGGGGGCTCCGGCGGCGGGACGGACATCGTGGCGATGGTGCTCCGGCGGCGGCGCGGCATAGAGGTGGGGCAGTTCTCACTTTACGTGAACATGGTCATCCTTGCAGCGTCGCTGAAAAGCATCGGACTAGAGGCGGCAGTGTACGGCGTCGTGAGCTTCTACGTCTACGGCACAGTGCTTGACAACGCCACGCGCAAGTTCGACCGGCGCAAGCAGGCGTTCATCATAACGAACATCCCAGACGAGGTGTCGCGCTTCATCACGTCGCGTGGCAAGGGGGTCACGAGGCTGGACGGACGCGGCGGATACACAGGCCAGCCGCGCCCGATGCTGATTTCACTGCTGGAGATGAGGCAGGTGATCCAGCTCAAGCGGTACCTCCAGGAGCACGACCCCCACGCCTTCGTGTCAATATGCGACGCCTCAGAGGTGATCGGCCAGGGCTTCAAGAGCTGGAAATCCCTGTAGGGGGGGGCAGTCGCCCCCCGGCCCCCCTGGCTTCTCCGGCTCTTCGTGGCCTTATCATAAAGAAGTAGTATGCGGCGGCGGCTAACAGCGCTATCGCCACGCAGAGCGCCGTCAATACCGGCAGGTAGCGCTCAACCAGCTCGATGTGCTCGCCGCCGACGTAGCCGACCGCGGTCAGCAGCGTGAGCCAAATCGCTGCACCCGCCGCCGTGTATATTATAAAGACGCTCTTCTTCATCCTCGCGACGCCCGCCGGCAGGGAGATGTACTGCCGAATCACCGGCAGCATCCGCCCGATAAGCGTGCTGACGTGCCCGTACTTGGCGAAGAACTCCTCCGCCTTCTCAATTGACTTGCGGGAGACGAAAAAGTACTTGCCGTACCTTATAAGGAACGGCCTCCCAAAGCGGAGCGCGAACCAGTAGTTAAAGAGGGCGCCAAGCACGCTACCAGCGACGCCAGCCGCGACCGCCGCCACGAACGACATCTCGCCCTTCCAGACCAGATACCCAGCAGGCAGCATCACCACCTCGCTTGGGAAGGGGAAGAACGATGACTCCAAGCACATCAGAGCTACGATGCCGGTGTAGCCCATCGCCCCGACCGTCTCGGTAAGCCATTCGACGACCGTTTGAAACAGTTGAATCATTGGATGTCCTCCAATAACGCGTCCTCTAGAACGCTGCCGGTGGCGACGATGGCCGTTTTCCCGCGGAGAAGCACGTGTCCGTCAGAGCGGGGGATGACCTCGTTTACTCCACCGGGGTTGTGCACGCGCACCGCGTGACGGAGTTTCGACACCACAGCCGCCACAGCGACGCTGCCAGTCCCGCAGGACTGCGTGACGCCCACGCCGCGCTCGTACGTAACGGCAGTGACGTCATGGGGGTCAGAGTAGGGCAGTACAAACGACACGTTGGCTCCGTGCGGAAACAGGGCGAAGTCCTGGCTTATTGCCTTGCCAACGCTGTTTACGTCCAGAGCGCCGTCGGTTAAAATCACACAGTGCGGTACTCCGACTGTAAGGAAGCTGTACGGCAGCCTTGCTACCCCGCTCGCCACTCCGGTTGTTATCGAGGATGTGTTCACCTCTCCCATGTCTATGTCAACGAAGGGAGGGGTCACGAACGCGCTCACAGGCCCGGCTAGAGTGGTGAACGTCATCGAGCGGCCGGCTATGCCCATCTCGAACGCCCAGCGCGCTATGGCCCTTGCCCCGTTGCCGCACATCTCGCCCTCGGAGCCGTCGGCGTTGAATATCCTCATGTGGAACGCGGCGCTGGCCTCATCAGGGGAGCCGCCGCTGGTGGGGGCTACGACTAGCAACCCGTCGGCGCCCAGCGAGAAGTGCCGCCTGCACAGGAGCCTCGCCAGGCGCGACAGCTCCTCGAACGACTGCCTGTCGCGTCCGTCAATCACGATGAAGTCGTTCCCGTTGCCGTGAACCTTGCAAAAGTCAACGATGTTCTTCAATGTAGTTCACCAGCTCTCCTTCGGTTAGGGTGAGATCAGATCCGCCGCCGCTCAGCGTGAACGTGCCGTTAGCCTCGATGATGCACTGCCAGCGCGCGGATAGTGCGGATTTCATCTGCGCTTTGAAGCTGCGCGCGTACTTTACGGAGTCTCCGGCGTCGTATGCGGCTGATATTCCGGCAGACCTGAGTTTCCCAGCCAAAACCTGCGCCGTTGGACGGGAGGCGTCGTCACGGGCGACTATGTAGACCTCGGTCTGAGCCCGCTTGCCGAAGGAGCAGTTTTGCTCCTCCATTACAAGCACGATGCGGTCGATTCCCGCGGCGAACCCGACGCCAGGCGTGTGAGGGCCTCCGATGGACTCGGCCAGGTTGTCGTAGCGCCCGCCGCCGCACACGGCGTTCTGCGCTCCCTGCGACAGGTCGCCGGAGATGATTTCATAAGCCGTCTTGGTATAGTAGTCCAGTCCTCTGACAAGGCGCTTGTCGAGGGAGAAGGGCAAGCCCAGCCTTGCTAATCCGGACTTGACCTCGTCGAAGTGCGCGGCGCACTCGGGGCAGAGGTGGTCGTAGATGGCGGGCGCGGCGTCGGCCACGGCGGAGCACGAGGCGCTCTTGCAGTCGAGGACGCGGAGGGGGTTGCGCTCGAGGCGCGCTTGGCACGTCTCGCAGAGGGCGTCGCGGTTTGCGCCGAAGTACGCCAGCAGCGCGTCCCTGTAGGCGGGGCGGCACTGGGGGCAGCCCACGGAGTTGAGCGCGACCCTGAGGCCGCGGAGCGCCAGCCTGCGGAACATCTCCACGGAGAGCGCGATGGTGTCCACGTCCGCGGCGGGCCCCGCGATGCCGAGCACCTCGGCGTCTATCTGGAAGAACTGGCGGTAGCGCCCCTTTTGCGGCCGCTCGTAGCGGAACATCGGCCCCCAGCACCAGAGGCGCGCGGCGGCGTTTTGGCTGCACATGCCGTGCTCCAGCGCGGCCCGCACCATGCCGGCCGTGGCCTCGGGGCGGAGCGTGAGGCTGCGGCTGCCGCGGTCGGTGAACGTGTACATTTCTTTTTCGACGATGTCGGTGGTTTCGCCGACGCCCCTTGAGAAGAGCTCGGTGTTCTCGAAGATTGGCAGATGTATCTCGGAGTGCCCGAAGTCCGCCATTACCTTTGCGACCGAGTTTAGGACGTAAGCCCATTTCCACGACTCGTCCGGCAGTATGTCCCTAACGCCGCGCGGCGCCTGAATGTCCATACAGAAGACCCCTTTCAAAGCGATTTAGGCCGCCCACGGCCAGTTGTGGTATTATACATGAAAACGCCCGGAAGGAGCGGCCGAAATGGCGGCAGATCACGTGGCGCTCAGCAGGCCTTTCAAAGTCCCGATTATCTCCAGAGCCTGCTTCTCGGACACGTCGTGCTGCCAGTCAAGCCCGGCGTCGATGTTGTAGCCCACGCGCTTGTACTTCGGCATGACGCCGTAAAAACGAAAGCCGCGCTCCTTCAAGAAGCTCCGCGCCTGCTGCTGGGCGCGCGAGGCGTCCCACTGGTTGATCACCATCTTGAGGCCGTCCCCGCGCCCGCGTATCTCGGCTATGTGCGCCGCGCTCTGAGCCGAGTGCTTGCACGGGACGACGGGCACGACGAGGATGTCCGCCATCTTGACCGCGCGTATGACGTCGTCGTCGAGGCTGGGCGGCGTGTCCACGACGCATAGAGGGCACTGCGCCGCCGAGTCCAGGCCGTTCACGAACGTCAGCCCGGACGCCGCCATGTTGTCGGTGAAGCTCAGCTGCGTCCTGTCGAGGTCGAGACAGAACATCTTCCGGACGTTCGCGGGGTTGGAGGCAAGGTACTGAGCCAAAAGCGTTGCGAGCAGCGTCTTGCCCTGCCCACCCTTGTTGTTAGCCACTGCAATGAGCATGAGTGCTATTCCCTTCCGATAAATTTAGAGCGATGCCGTAATCGGCAGGCGCGTGCGCCTCCGCATTAAAAAACCCCGGGGGCAGGAGCTGCCTACTCCCACCCCCGGGCGCCCAGTTGTTGGCGAGTTGCGGGTCGCCCTCACGCGACGGTGAGTCGCATGGTCTCCTTCACCACAGCGTACTGCTCCCAGACGTCCGGAGCACCGGCTTTA
>JAISUL010000092.1 GCA_031272145.1 Synergistaceae bacterium | reverse complement strand
TAAAGCCGGTGCTCCGGACGTCTGGGAGCAGTACGCTGTGGTGAAGGAGACCATGCGACTCACCGTCGCGTGAGGGCGACCCGCAACTCGCCAACAACTGGGCGCCCGGGGGTGGGAGTGACGAGCTCCTGCCCCCGGGGTTTTTTAATGGGAGTAGACGCTGAATCCCCGGCTATTCTATGAGTTCCTTGCTTTGCTTCGGAAATTTTTTCATCAGCCATTCTAAAACTTTTAACTGGTCTCCGTTTGTCGCACGCCGTATTTGAATGAGCAGCTTCTCGTGAGATGGCCGTTCAAGCGTAAGGTTTGATGCTCCTTCATTGCACACGCTGCATATTGCGCGTAAATTTGCTGGGTCATCTGTTCCTCCCATGCTCTTATCGACAATGTGTCCGATATGAAGCCGTGTCTTTCTAGAGGGGGCATATGGGTGAGGTTCGCCCGCGACTGCCCCGCACATTTGGCAGGTGAAACCATTTCGGTCGAGCACATACGCGCGTGTTTCTTTGCTTATTTCACGAGCAAAAGCTGGGCGTGGAACAGGACTCTCCAATAAGTATTGGCCAGGCTTTAAATCTGCCCGATCGTTGTGCGTCAAAATCTGATAGCCTTCTTCGTTGCGCAACTCACGAACACGGCGTGCCCATTCAGACGCTCCGTTGGCGACATTCTGAAGCGTTTCCGAATCCAAGATTTCCCCAATATGATTCAGAAAATAAGCCCTGAGTTTTGCTCTAGCGCCTGTTTTCATAATGCTTACCTCCTATGTTTTTTGCTTCTCCAGTGCCAAGAGCTTTTAGAATCGCGCTGCCTATGGCAAGAGCGACGGGCGGAGGGAAGGCATTCCCTATCTGCCTATATACAGCAGTTTTCTTGCCGACAAATTCCCAATCAGAGGGGAACCCTTGCAATATCGCCGTCATTTTCACCGTCAACCGCGGCAATCCTACAAATCCGCGGGAAGGAGGACTGTCAGCCAATCCGACGCCATCGATGCCGAATTTTTTCCATACGGCTCGCGCTCTCGTCGGCCCTAGATCAGGACCGCCATGCTTTTTACTGCCTCCTACCAGAGTGGGCGCTATGCCGTTGGCTAAAAGTGCCCACTCTTTTGCGCCTTCCCAGCCGTTAGACGACATTTCTTTATATAAAACTTGCCCAACGGTCGGCGGCGTGACAACGTCCAGCGGCCACGCGAAATATTCCGCGCAGTATTCTTTGAACGCCGCAAGAACCGCACGAGGTCTTTGCTGCGGCACTCCATAATGATGAGACTGTATGATCCGCCAAAAACATATATAACCCATTCTCCGAAGATGCTCAACGATTCCGTTTCTGTATTCGTCAAACTTCGGATCAAACATGCCCCTGACATTCTCAATCATTACGGCCTTGGGCTCACATTCCCGAACAAGCCGAAGTACCTCTGGAAATAGCTCACGCTCGTCGTCTTTGCCCAGCTGTTTCCCAGCAACGGAAAACGGAGGGCATGGAACGCCTCCAGCTAATAAATCAATGCCGGAATAGTTCCTCGCGGAAAAATTCCTGACGTCGCCCTCGATAATATTCCAGCCAGGTCGATTTTTACGAAGCGTAGCGCAGGCGGTAGAGTCAATCTCCACAAGCGCGGCGTGTCTGAACCCAGCTTGCTCCAGTCCAAGAGCCTGACCACCAGCTCCTGCGCAAATTTCTAGAGAAACCATAACTTTATCTCCTTCCTGCATCCCCAAGGCTGCCCCGACAACAGCTTATCGATGACGGCCTTCAGCAGCGTCGTGTCTAGCCCCCGTTTTTTGACCAGCTCGTAATCCCGCTCGAACTGGCGCGTGTAGTTATGGAGGCGCATCACTTATCCAACTCAGCCCACATCTCGTCCGCGGTCCGGAAGGGGCATCTCCCCGTCTCCTCCATCCGCCGGAGGAGTTCCTCCCCCTCCTCCATCGCCGCCAACGTTTCGGCGTTTGGGCTGGAAACATCGGGCATTGCGATCACCTCCGGCGGTACTTCTACCACACCCCGCCCTCCCCGGTCAACCCCCAACTTTTTTCTTTTTCCTTAAGGGGTCTGAGACCCCAAGCTTAAGAAAAATTGCACTCGCCCCCAACTGTGCTGTATAATGGCGTCTAAATCCCGCGCTCTCCCCACGCCCCCACGCAGGGGGCGGGAAAATTGCGGGAAAATTTATGTTTGGAGGGTTTCACCATGTACAAAACGTTTCGTGTCGCAGTTTTCGCAGTTCTTCTCTCCTTCCTCGTCGTCCTCGCCGCGCCGCTCGCCTCGTTCGCGGCTAGCGCCAAGGGTGGGGAAACGCTGATCATCTACACCTCCATGAAGGAGTCGCTGATCGGCGGCATCGTTGAGGGGTTCGTCAAGAAGTACCCCGACATCGCGGTGGACTACCAGTCCGCTGGCGCCGGCAAGCTCATGGCCAAGATCGCGGCTGAGCGCGAGAGCGGCAAGATCCTCGCCGACATCATCTGGACCAGCGAGGTGCCCGACTTCTACAGCATGAAGAACGAGGGCATACTCGAGCAGTACAAGACCCCGCTGTTCGGCGAGCTCCTCAACCCGTTCGACGACTACGACGGCCACTTCACGGCGGCGCGCCTCGGCACGCTCGGCATCGCCATCAACACCGACCTCATCAAGACCCCCCCGACACAGTGGTCAGACCTGTTCAAGCCCGAGTACAAGGGCGCGTTCGGCATCGCTGACCCGGCCCTCTCCGGCACGTCCTACATGAGCGTCGCTCTGCTCGACAAGCAGTTCGGCTGGGCGTTCTTCGAGAAGCTCCGCGACAACAAGGCGCGCATCGGCAAGGGCTCCGGCCAGGTCGTGGACGACACCGCGTCGGGCGAGCTCGCGGCCTCCCTCGCCGTGGACTACATCACCAACGACAAGATAGCCAAGGGGGCGCACCTGGCCCTCTACTACCCGCCCGAGGTCCTGATGGCTCCGAGCCCTGTCGCGATCTTCAAGGGCAGCACGCACCTCGAGGCGGCGCAGAAGTTCGTGGACTACCTGCTCGGCAAGGAGGCACAGACCCTCATCGCCGGCGAGGGGACCCTCTCCGTCCGCGCCGACGTCGAGAAGCCCGCTGCCTTCATGCTCCCCGAGGCGCCCGACGCCCTGAAGCGCGCCATCAAGATCGACTACCTCCAGATGATGGCCGGCAAGGAGGCGCTCATAAAGAAGTTCACCGACACCCTGCAGGGCAAATAATGGACATCGTCAGCATAGAGGGCCTAGACAAGGGCTACGGCGCGCACCGCGTGCACCGCGGCCTTGACTTGGCCATACGGCGCGGCGAGTGCTTCACGCTCCTGGGGCCGTCCGGGTGCGGGAAGACCGTTCTGCTGCGCCTCATCGCCGGCTTCGAGCAGCCCGACGCCGGGCGAATCGACATAGGCGGCGCTCCCGTGTCCGATCCGGCGGGGAACGTCAACGTCCCGCCGGACAGCCGCGGCATCGGGATGGTGTTTCAGGACTACGCGGTGTGGCCTCACATGACCGTCTTCGACAACGTGGCATACCCGCTCAAGATCGCGCGCGTGGGTGCGTCGGAGCTGCGCGCCCGCGTGCTTGAGACCGTGGCGCTCGTCGGCATGGAGGGCTTGGAGAGGCGGCTGCCCTCCGAGCTCTCCGGCGGGCAGCAGCAGCGCGTCGCCCTGGCCCGCGCCCTCGTCGCCCGCCCGTCCCTGATGCTGCTCGACGAGCCCCTCACCAACCTCGACGCCAACCTCCGCGAGGAGATGCGCTTCGAGATAAAGGAGCTCCAGCGCAAGCTCGACATCACCGTCCTGTACGTCACCCACGACCAGGAGATAGCCCTGGCCATATCCGACCGCATGGCAATCATGGACGGGGAGGGGAAGATACGCCAGACCGGCACTCCGTGGGAGATTTTCGAGCAGCCGGTCGACCCGTTCGTGTTCAGCTTTATGGGCATCGCGAACTTCGTCCCGGTGCGCAGCGAGGGCGGCGAGTACCTTGTTGGCGAGGGGAACCAGCCCGTGCCCTGGGAAAAGCCCGTCGTGACCGCGGCGAGGTACGCTGCCGGCTTCAGGCCGTCCGACCTGGAGATAGCGAGGTCTGGCGACGGGCTGCAGGCCGTCGTCGTGAGGGCGAACTTCCTGGGCGCGATGATGGACTACCTCATCGAGGTCGACGGCGCGCGCATGAGGACGAGCGTCGAGACCCACGAGGCCATAGCGAAGGACCTCATGTTCCGAGAGGGCGACAGGTGCGTGGCGCGCTTCCGCAGTCTCCTGTGGTTCGACGCTGAGACGCTAAAGGAGGCCGCACAATGAAAAGGCGTGGATTCGGCACGGCGCAGGTGATTCTCTTCCTGTCGATAGCGATACTTGTCGTGGTCGTCGCGGTGCCTGTGCTGCTGATATTCCTCAACGCGTTCTGGGTGAACGGCTCGTTCAACGTGGCGGACGTGATAAGGATAATCCGCGAGCCGGACACCTGGCAGGCCCTCGTCAACTCGCTGATAATCGCGTCCGGCACGACCATCGGCAGCACGATCGTCGGGACGTTCTTCGCGTGGCTGGTCACGCGCACCGACCTGCCGTTCAAGCGCTTTATGAAGGGCATGTTTCTGGTGCCGTTCATGCTGCCGTCCTTCATCGGGGCCTTGGCGTGGAAGATGCTCCTCTCGCCCCGCGCCGGCTTCATCAACCGCTTCTTTATGCAGAACCTCGGCTTTGACGGGCCTATCTTCAATATATACAGCTACGCCGGCATAATGATGGTCGAGGTTATGTACCTGTTTCCATTCGTGTTCATTCAGGTGTGCGGCGCGCTGGAGCGTATGGACCCGACTCTGGAGGAGTCCGCGCGCATATCCGGCGCAGGGCTGTTCACCATCACGCGCAAGATAACGATACCCCTCGTGCTGCCGAGCATCCTGTCCGGCGCGCTGCTTATCATGCTCTACTCGATGGCGCACTTCGGCACAGTGGCTGTGCTGGGCATAGAGAACGGGATATTCAACATCCCGACCCTGATATACCAGCGCATACACCAAAGCGCGGGGAGTTTCGCGTCGATACGCACTGGCACCGTTCTGGCGGCGATACTGGTCGTGGCGGCGGCGCTCATACTGTGGCTCCAGAGCAAGGTGCTGAGCCGCGGGCACTACCAGATCATCGCCGGCAAGAGCTTCAGGCCGATGGAGCTTAAACTTCGGGCGCTTAGGATGCCTCTCTTGATATTCTGCCTTGCCTACATCGGGTTCACGATCGTGCTTCCGACCGTGGTCATCTTCCTAGTCGGCGGCCTGAAGACCTACGGCCTTCCGTTCACGTGGGAGAACCTCTCTCTCGACAACTACAAGTTCATACTCTTCGACTACAAGGTCACGAAGGACGCCATATGGAACAGCGTCACGCTGGGCTTCTCCGCGGCGGTGATAACTATGTTCGCCGGCGTGATGATCTCCTACGTGATAGTCAAGATGAAGGTGCGAGGCAAGGGGATACTGGAGTTCCTAGGTATGCTGCCATTCTCCGTGCCAGGGTCGGTCATCGCGCTTGGCGTTATCTTGGCCTGGAGCGGCAAGTACGGGGTCAACCTGTACAACACCGTGTGGATAATCTTGGTGGCGTACATAGCGCGCTACATGGCGTTTTCCCTGAGGGCGAACAGTGCGGCGCTGGAGCAGGTTCACGACTCCCTTGTTGAGGCGGCGCGCGTGTGCGGTGCGACGATGTGGCAGGCGCTGAAGGACATCGTGCTGCCGCTGGTGAGGCCGGGCATGGTCGCGGCGTTTTTCCTTATATTCCTTCCGTCTCTGAGGGAGCTTACTGTGTCAATCATGCTCTACGCTCCGACGACGAGGACGATAGGCGTCGCGATATACACGCTGAACGAGGACGGCGAGACCGTGATGTCGGCGGCTCTGGCCGGCATAGCGCTCATCCTGATAATCGTCGGCGAGACCCTTATCAACCGCTTCATCAAGACCGAGCGCAGGGGAGGTTAAGCGCTATGGCCCATCTGAGACTGGTGAACGTAACGAAGCGCTTTGGCGACGTGACGGCTGTGAACGGCCTGAACATCGACATAGAGAAGGGCGAGTGCTTCTCGATGCTTGGGCCGTCCGGCTGCGGCAAGACGACGACGCTGCGCATGGTCGCTGGCTTCGAGGACTTGAGCGACGGCGAGATATACACAGGCGACAGGCTGCTCTCCTCGCCCAAGAAGAACTACTACCTCCCGCCGGAGAAGCGGGACTTCGGCATGGTGTTTCAGGCGTTTGCCGTGTGGCCTCACATGTCCGTCTACGAGAACGTGGCGTTTCCGCTGAGGATAAGGCACCTTGGCTCGTCCGAGATCGAGAAGAGGACGCGTGACGCGCTGGCGTCGACGAACCTGCTTGGCGCGGCGAACGACAGCCCCGACAGCCTTTCGGGCGGTGGCAAGCAGCGGGTGGCCCTGGCGCGCGCCCTGGCGATAAACCCCGACGTGATGCTGCTGGACGAGCCGCTGTCGAGCCTTGACCCGCACCTTCGGGAGGAGATGCGCTTCGAGATAAAGGACCTCCAGCGCAAGTACGGCTTCTCGATAATCTACGTGACTCACGACCAGGCCGAGGCTATGGCCCTGTCCGACAGGATTCTGGTGATGAAGCTAGGGGTAGTTCAGCAGATAGACACGCCTCTAGCGGTTTACAACAGTCCCGCGAACAAGTTCGTGTTCAGCTTCATAGGCCTGTCGAACTTCCTGGACGCGGAGTGGCGCGACGGCGTGCCAGTCCTTAGAGGTGGCATGCCGCTCCCTGATGGTCTGGCGCCCGACAGGAACATGGGTTCGTTCTCGCTGGCGAGCCGTCCGTCCGAGATAGACTTTGTCAGCGAGGGCGAGGGCGGCAGCTACGCGCTGGAGGGAGTGGTGACCCGCAAGGCGTTTCTTGGCGAGATAATCGATTATCAGGTGAACGTAGGTGGCCAGGAAGTGAGGGTGCAGAAAGGCCGGCGCGCCCCCGGCCCTGATGTGGGTTCGGCGTGCCGCCTGAGGCTGCTGCGCCCGTTCTGGTATGCGGAGGAAGAGGGTTAAAAGGCCGCCGCTAATCAGGAAGCGGGGTGGGCTAAAACCGCTCCGCTTCTGTTCTATGGAGGTTACCATACTATGATGAGACTCGTTCGCAAGGTGCGCCACTTTATTATAAGCCACTGCTCTACAAGCTGACTGGCCGGAAGTACCTTGGGTGCTTCACGTCCTTCGAGGTTCATTTAACAGACCACTGCAACCTGAACTGCGCCGGGTGCACTCACTTCTCGCCCCTAGCCCCTGAGGGCTTCGCTAGCCTCGAAAGCTTCACCAGGGATTTCAAGCGCCTGGCGGAGCTGTTCACGGAACAAGCGCATAAGGCGCCGGTGCTTCACCTGCTCGGCGGCGAGCCACTGCTCCACCCGGACGTGGAGAAGTTCTTCCCCATCGCACGCGCCGCCTTCCCGCGGTCGCGGATCATGCTCATCTCGAACGGCGTTCTGTTAGACAAGCAGGGCGATAAGTTCTGGGACGCTATGCACGAGTCGAGGATCGAGCTATCGCTCACCGTCTACCCGGGCATGGAGCAGCGCTTCAAGGAAGCGCTGGCCGAGGGAGAGCGGCGAAACGTCACGGTTTCGTCGTACAACGACGCGAACGTCATAAAGACGCTTGACCACTACCCTCTGGATTTGGAGGGAAGGCAGGACCCGGTGAGCAACTTTGGGAAGTGCGACCAGGCCGGCCGCTGCATAAATCTGAGAAACGGACGGATGTACCCGTGCGTGTCGGCAGCCTACGTCAGCTTCTTCAACGCCTACTTCAACCAATCCTTGCCCATCACCGAGAAGGACTATATCGACATATACAAGGCCGAGAGCGCCGGGGAAATATCGGAATTTCTCTCGCGGCCAATTCCGTTCTGCCGCTTCTGCGCCATAGACAGGGTAACTACTGGGCATCCATGGCGGACGTCGCGGAGGGATATACGCGAGTGGAGCGACTGACGTCGTCGCGCCCCCGGCCCTGATGTGGGTTCGGCGTGCCGCCTGAGGCTGCTGCGCCCGTTTTGGTACGCGGAGGAAGAGGGTTAAAAAACCGCCGCTAAATCAAGAAGCGGGGTGGGCTAAAACCGCTCCGCTTTTTTCTGAGAGCGCTGGTTCCCAATGAGCCCCTATGTGGTATAGTGGCCTCAAGGGCAGGAAAAAGACCCGGGAGGTGAGTTAGGTGGAGCTTTTCGCTGCGATTTCGGCGTGGTTCAAGGGGCTGTTCGACAGCCTAGGCCTGACGGGCGGGGCATGGGAAAAGGCGCTTGTGGTGGTGGCGTTTGCGGGATACCTGGCGTCGCTGAGTTCGTCC
>JAISUL010000066.1 GCA_031272145.1 Synergistaceae bacterium | reverse complement strand
CGTCCCGCGTAAGGAACGGGAACACCGAGATGAAGCTCAGGGTCTCGCCAGGGTGCCAGTGCACTGTGTCTAAAACCACGAAGTCCACCCCGCCGCCGATCTCCTCTATGACTTCTGAGACGTCATAGCCTAGGTGCGGGCGCCACTTCGGGGTTCCGGCGAAAAGTTCGCTGGCCTTCCAGCCGGTGATTTTGGAGCTGTCCATGTAATACCTCTCCGACCAGTCCACCGAGTGCACGACCGCGTCGGGGTCGTCGCCGACGGCGTTTAGCAGCACGCACGTCCCGCCGCCCATAGACACCCCGACCTCCAGGACTTTCTTCGGCTTAAAGCGCCGAACAAGCCCGTTTATGAAAAGCCTCTCGTCCCTGCTCATCATAGACGCCCCGGCGATCTGCCCGTCGATGCGGTCTAGGCACTCGGTCTCGTAGCGTTCGGGCACGAAATTCATATTCACCTGCTCCGCGAGTTTCAAACTGTCCCGCCTCCCGTGGGAGAAATTTTGTACGCTGCCATTATACGCCGGATTTTTTGATTTTTCGTGGTATAATCCCCTGACTTCATCTACAAAAAAGAAGGTTGCCCAACTTCTTGGACACCCCTCGTCTCTAAGTTGCTGAATCTTTTCCGCAAGCCCTAAACCGGCTTTTAGCTCGCTAGGGGCGTAAGTCCCGGCTGAGTTACGAGCCCAGCCGCGCAGCCCGCGGACGGCTAGGCCTTCGGCTTGTACGTGGCGGCTATGATGTTCACGGCGTTGGACTGGAAACGAACCCGCTTGATGCTGAGCTTGTCCTTGAGAAGGACGTAGAAAAGCTCGGCCAGGTTCTCACAAGTGGAGATCTTCGTGGTAACAACCAAGCGGCAGTCCGGCACGGCGTAGCCCAGCGCGCACTTGAAGGCCGTGCCCTTCTGCACGTTGTCCGGCGCCCCGTGCTTGATGCCCTGCTTCTCGTAAACGTCCAAAATGGGCTGCAGCAGCGGGTCGACGTCCTGCAAAAGAAGCGCATGGTCGAAGTTCTGCATGACGTCCCACACTATGCGCTGAATGTCCTTGACAGGCTTGACAAATCCCCTATCGATAGCTGTGTAAAAAAACCGCTACCTACCAGCTGCGCGGCTGCTGATTACACTCCGGGCATACGCCCTCCAGCGTAACGACGCGGCGCTCGACGACGAAGCCGTCGGCGTCCTTGCCGACGGAGACGCGGATCGGCGCCGGAAAGTCGAAGACCCGCCCGCACCTCAGGCAGCGGAAATGGGCGTGCGGCGCGAGCCGGCAGTCGTAGCGCACCACCTCCGGATCCGCCTCGACGCGCACTATCGCGCCCTGCTCCTCAAGAACCTGCAGATTTCGATAGACCGTCCCGAAGCTCAGCGGCGCGAAGACCGAAACCGCGTCGAATATCTCCCGCGCCGACGGGTGCGGCAGCGCCCGAACCGCGTCCATCACCAAGTCTCGCTGTGACGTCCTGCGCCGAAGCGAGCGCCGAGCTTTTATCAGCACGCTGTTTTTCTCCACTTCCCTGCACGGCCTTCCATCCGCGCCTAGAGATTCGTTATTCGGAATCATTAGCGTTAACTTACTCCTGCTCCGATGGTTTGTCAAGCGCGGAGAGTGTCCATTTGATGAAATCCGTTCTTCCCTCGACCGTGGCGCTGCCGCACCACTGGAACGTGAACCGCCCCGCGCCGGCCATCAGACGTGCGAGCGCCTCGCAGCGCTGTCTGGAGAGGGTGGGGAGCCCGAGCCGCCGCCCAACCGCACGTATCAGGACGGCCGTCTCGCGTGCGCCGAGCTTGCGGACACCGTCCCTCGGCAGGCGGCACGGTGGGCGCAGAAGCTGGGCGAGGAGCCGCGCGCCGGTCTGCTCCTCCTCCTCGCGGGCCTCCGACATCTCAAGCGCGAAGTCCGCCAGATGGTCGACGGCGCGCGAGTTCAGGCGGCTTTCTATCAGGGGCATCAGGGTGTTGCGGATGAAGTTTCGGCTCGAGTTGAACGCCGCGTCCTCGTTCGTGGAGTCCTCGCGCCAAGGTATGCCGCGGCAGCGCAGCACGTCGCGGAGCAGCGCCCGCGAGAAGCCAAGCAGAGGCCGGAAGAAGAGCCCTCTGCGCTCCGGCATTCCGCTCATGCCGCGGACGCCCGTGCCCCTCAGCAGGTTGAACAGCGCCGTCTCCGCGAGGTCGTCCCTGTTGTGCCCCAGCGCCACGCCCCAGGCGCCGACCCGTGCCGCCGTCTCGCTGAGGAACTCGTGCCTGAGGCGCCGTGCCCCTGCCTCGAGCGACTCGCCCCTGCGGAGCGCGCTTGGCACGGAGACGCTGCGCATCTCGAAGCCCGCGCCCCACCGAGCGGCCATTTCCTCGACGAAGCGCGCGTCCGCGAGGGAGGCGCTGGGCGGCCGTATGCCGTGCTCGAGGTGCGCCGCCACGATGGGGCATGTGCAGAAGACCCGCATCAGCCACAGGAGCGCCGTCGAGTCCCCTCCCCCTGACACGGCCACGACGACCGGCCTTTCCCCCGTGAACTCGCCCAGAAGCCCCATCCGCGAGACCGCGCCGAGGAACCGCCCGCCGATGGAGTGCAGCGAGAGCGGCCGCGGTATCCCCCCTCCCTTGCGCTCGCGCGTGCGTTCCTCCGGCGTCAGGCGCGCGAGCGCGGGCGCAAGAAAATCGGCCACTTGGTCATCTCGACGTGGACGACGCGTTCCGTGCAACGGGCTTCTCGCCCGCGGCCCCCGCGCCCTCTCCTCGGTGACCATATCCATTACGCGCCACCTCCTTTGGGCCGGATTATATCACCCCGCCGCGCGGAAGCGGCGTACATCCGAGGCCGTCAATTTTGTCCCCTTCGTCCTTCATTTTGGTCTTGACTATCCCCGAAGCCCGTGCTAGAATCCTTCACAACGGTTCACCACCGCCTACTGCCCCCAAGGGGTAGTGATAAAAGCCCGCGGCACACCCGCCGCGGGTTTTTGCACATCTGCCGCTGGTTTTTCTACCGTGGGTAGTGGCGTCGGTGCGCTGCATTTTCACGGGGGGTGGAGACATGATTTTTACGAAAATGGCTATTGACACGGAACCGCGGATGCATGTACAATGTGCCGCGTGCCGCGTGTTATAGCTCTGTCATTTTTGCCTTTCTGATTTTTTTCCTATTATTCGCTGTTTCCGGGCCGGCGGCGGCTACCGACGCGACGGCGGCTGGCACGGAGTACGCCCCGAGCGTTTACGTCTTCGGGACGCCGTCCTATACTGGCCCGGAGAGGTACACGCAGGTGAGCGATAGCCTCGCCATCCATAAGGACGGGTACTACAGGCTTGTGGGGGGCGGGGAGTCGCCTGGGAGTACGGTGGTGGTCACCGGGGGTGTTAAGGCGGACATTATTATAGAAAACCTTAGACTCGACGCCAGCCACTACAATTACGCTCCTTTCCGGGTCTCGAAGGGCGCGAATGTGACCTTGCGCCTGGCCGGGCAGAATTTCCTAAAGGCCGGAGTCGACTGGGCGGCGCTGGAAGTCTCGGACGGTGCCGAGCTGACCATCACGAGCGCGGCAGGCGACGGCTCGCTGGACGGTGAGCTTAAGGCTATAGCCTACTACGGAGCGGCCATCGGGGG
>JAISUL010000065.1 GCA_031272145.1 Synergistaceae bacterium | reverse complement strand
GGTCTAAAAACTGCCGTCTCACCATCTTCACCCCGGCCAGAACGGCGCTTCCGTCGTCCGGCACGTCTAGGGCGCGGTCTAGGTTGTCCAGCACCGGAAGGAAGTCACTAACGCGGTCGAGAGTCACCCTCCGCGCAGCCCTCAGGCGCTCGTCCTCTGCCCTGCGCCGGTAGTTGTAAAAGTCGGCGCGCACGGTCGCGAGCCGCGTTTCCAGGTCGGACACCTCGGAGCGAAGTGCCTCGATCTCGTCCTCCGGCGCAGCCTCATCCGGCAGTTCGCACGGCTCGCCGCACGAATCATCGCACGGCGCCGATTGGCGCTGCTCCGGTTGGCGCTGCTCCGGTTGGCGCTGCTCCTGCTGTTCCTCCTGCTGCCACTGTTGTTCCTGCATCACGGGTCATTCACCCCTTTCTCTTTTACTCCGCGTCGAGCACGTCCACCATCGCCTCCAGTATGTTTATGGAGCGCTCGTAGTCCATTCTCAGCGGACCTATCAGGCCTAGCACGGCCTTCTGCTGGCGCGTCCGCGCGGGGATGAGTATCATCGCGCTCTCCTCCATGCCCTCCACTCCCTCCAAGCCGTCGTCCGCCCCCAGGCTGACGTTGAGGGAGCCGCTCTCCCGGCAGCGCTCTATCATGCGGGACAGGGGCTTCTCCTGCTCCAGAAGCGACATGACGGCCTGAAGACGGCCGAGCGCCTGGAAGTGCGGCAGGTTCAGTATGTGCTGGGCGCCGCTGCTGAAGAAGCGGTAGTTCTGCAGCGTCAGGAAGTTGTCCAGCTCCTTCAACGCCCCTCGGCAGGCCTCCTCGAAGTCCTCCAGCCCGTTCAGCACGAAGTCGTACAGGGCGTCCTTGACCTCCCGCCACGATCGCCCCGACGCGACGGTGTTTATGCGCCGCGCCAGCTCCTCGATCGTGGCCGCGTCCACCTCGCATGGCAGGGCGAACTGGGAGTGGTGCACGAGGCCGCCCTTGAGGACTATGAGGGCAAGGATGTTCGTGCCGCCAAGGTGCATGAGGTCGATGTGCTGAATCTCCACCCCGTCAAGGCCGGGCACAGCCGCAACCCCGACGTAGCTCGTGAGCCGCGCCAGCATCCGCGTGACGTAGCTGAGCAGGTCCTCGATGCCGCTGCGCCTGCCGCGTATCTCCTCGCGCCACTCGGCGGACTCGCGGGGACGCAGGCGCTCGCGCGACGTCACGGAGTCCACGTAGGCTCGGTACGCCTTCGCGGTCGGCAGCCGGCCAGCGGAGCTGTGGGGCTGATAAAAGTACCCCATCTCCTCCAGGTCGGCCATCTCGTTTCGTATCGTCGCGGGGCTCAGCCCCCGTATGTACTTCCTGGTTATCGTGCGCGACCCGGCCGGCTCGCCGGTCTTTATGTACTCGTACACGACCGCCAGAACTATGCTCAGCTGCCTCTCCGTCAACATTTCGTCCTCACCAACCCATTCGTCCTCATTCCTTCTGTTAGCACTCCGTAGAGGCGGGTGCTAACAGAGGGACGCTCTGGGTAGATTAGCACCCCTCAGCGTAAATGTCAACCATGAATAACGGGCATCTCGAATATAATTTGCTCGTGTGCTCGTGCTAGGGGGGGCCAGAGCCCCACGGAAAGAGAGGGAGGTATAATGGAAATATCGCTCGTCATCGGCACGGCGGGGCACATCGACCACGGCAAGACCACGCTCGTGAAGGCCCTCACCGGCGTGGACTGCGACCGGCTCATCGAGGAAAAACGCCGCGGCGTGACCATCGAGCTCGGCTTCGCGCCGCTGCGCCTCGGCGAGCGCGTCATCAGCGTCATCGACGTGCCGGGGCACGAGCGCTTCATACGCCAGATGGTAGCCGGAGCCTCCGGCATAGACGCGGTGCTCCTGGTCATCGCCGCGGACGAGGGCGTCATGCCCCAGACCAAGGAGCACTTGGCAATACTGGGGCTGCTTGGCGTCCGCGACGGGGTCATAGCGATAACCAAGGCCGACAAGGGCGACCTCCTGCCCCTGGTCGTGTCCGACGTCAAGAAGCTCGTGGCTGGGACGTTCCTTGAGCGCGCCGAAATAATTCCCGTCTCGGCCACGACCAGCATGAACCTAGACGCACTAAGGACTGCGCTCTCCTCCCTAGTCGACCGAGTCTCGCCGCGCCCGCGAAACGGGGCGCTGTTTCTGCCCATCGACCGCGCGTTCTCCATAGCGGGCTTCGGCACAGTCGTGACCGGCACGGCATACCGAGGGGTCATAAACGAGGGGGACGAGGTCGACATTTTGCCTGGCGT
This sequence comes from Synergistaceae bacterium, assembly GCA_031272145.1. Lineage (GTDB taxonomy): Bacteria > Synergistota > Synergistia > Synergistales > Aminobacteriaceae > JAISUL01. The sequence goes on along the minus strand of JAISUL010000065.1, from coordinate 2,134 downwards.
CCGGGGTTCCGTCCCGGGCAAAGTTCGGGGGCTTCAGGTTCACGGGCGGAGTGTTGCCACGGCTTTCGCCGGTCAAAGGATAGCCGTGAACATATCGAACATATCGGTGGACGACCTTGCGCGCGGCGACGTGCTGTGCAAGCGCGGGGTCTATAGCTGCACGAGGCGGTTCGACGCGGTCGTCACCCTGCTGCCCGGGGAGCAGCTGCGGCACTGGCAGAGGGTGCGCCTGTGCATCGGCACGTCGGACGCCTTAGCCAGGGTCTCGTTATTGACGTCGCGCAGCATCAAGCCTGGTGAGGCAGGCGAGGAGGGCGGGGGAATACCAGTACAGATCGCCGTGGAGGAGGACGTGGTTTGCGCCGCCGGCCAGCGCTTTATAATACGGTTCTACAGCCCGCTGGCCACCATCGGGGGCGGAACGGTGGTGTTTCCCTACGCGCGCAGGCTCGGCGGGGCAGTAACGCGGCGCTCTGAGGCCGAGTGGATAAATACCCTGGCCAGCTCCGCGGCGCCCGCCGACAGGCTGGCCGCGTGGGTCGAGCGCGTGGGGCTTGCCAACTTATCCGAGGCCGCAGCAGCAATGCAGGAGACGAGAGACGTCACAGCCGCCCTCGCCGCGTCTCTGGCGTCCAAAGGGCGCATCGCCGAACTGAGGGCAGATGTTAACTATTACCTTTCGCTCGCGCGGCTAGATTCGCTCTCGGCGGCGATTACCGCCTCCATTACGGCGTGGCAGGCGGAGCACGGCACTGACGCCCCGATAGACGAGATAGTGCACACGACCGCTGGGCTGGACTGGGCTAGTAAAAAAGTGGCAAAGGCGCTGATCCTGTCTATGGCCGAGAAGGGGGCGCTGGTGGAGACAAATAAGCGCGTCCGCACGCCGCAGTTCGAGCCGGCCGGCGACCTGCTGCGCGAGAAACGCGCCGCAGCCCTGGCGTATTGCCGCATGCGCGCTTTTCAGCCCCCCACTCTGGACGAGCTCAGGGCGGAGCTTAATATGGATCAAAAAAGCTTTTCTCTTCTAACGCGGGACTTGCGGGACTCGAAGGCGGCGGTGCTGCTGTCCGGCGGGGCGGAGAAGTACGTGCTGTCAAGCGAGGTCGAGGAGCAGGTGAGGGCGCTTCTTATAAAAGGGACACCTGACCCAAACTGCTCTATTACTCTGGCGTCGGTGCGCGACGCAACTGGCAGCAGCCGGAAGTACATCCTCCCGATACTGGAGTATTTGGACTCGCGCGGCTTCACACGTCGCGTCGGGGACGTGAGGGTCGTGGTCAAGAAAGGTGAGACGAAGGAGTGAGCGCTATTCCGGCACGAGCGGGAGATTTCCGAATGTTTGTGTCGGCTACCCCTTGCAAAAGACTCCTGGGTGTGATATAAATGTGGAGGCTCCGAGGTACGGGCTGTCCGGCCGAGTTGCAGCTCAGCCGGGACTTATGCCCCTAGCGAGCCAAAAGCCGGATCAGGGCTTGCGGAAAAGATTCAGCAACGTAGAGAAGAGGGTTGTCCAAGAAGTTGGGCAACCTTCTTTTTTGTAGATGAAGGTCGTCATGATCACTCGAAGCCTCCATCAGGGGATTATACCACGAAAAATCAAAAAATCCGGCGTATAATGGCGGCGTACAAAATTTCTCCCACGGGAGGTGGGACAGTTTGAAACTCGCGGAGCAGGTGAATATGAATTTCGTGCCCGAGCGCTACGAGACCGAGTGCCTAGACCGCATCGACGGGCAGATCGCAGGGGCGTCTATGATGAGCAGGGACGAGAGGCTTTTCATAAACGGGCTTGTTCGGCGCTTCAAGCCGAAGAAAGTTCTGGAGGTCGGAGTGTCGATGGGCGGCGGGACGTGCGTGCTGCTAAACGCCGTTGGCGACGACCCCGACGCGGTCGTGCACTCGGTGGACTGGTCGGAGAGGTATTACATGGACAGCTCCAAAGTCACCGGCTGGGAGGCCAGCGAACTTTTCGCCGGAACCCCGAAGTGGCGCCCGCACCTAGGCTATGACGCCTCAGAAGTCATAGAGGAGATCGGCGGCGGGGTGGACTTCGTGGTTTTAGACACAGTGCACTGGCACCCTGGCGAGACCCTGAGCTTCATCTCGGTGTTCCCGTTCCTTACGCGGGACG
>JAISUL010000084.1 GCA_031272145.1 Synergistaceae bacterium | reverse complement strand
GCAATCGCCTCAATGTACACCCCTAAGCGCGTCTTCCCCTTCAGCGCCATTGAAGCACTCAGCGCCGCTGCCATGTCCTCCGCGTTCAGGCGCCCGCGCAGATTCCTTATCCAGAAGCTATCCGCCTGGCTCAGCTGGCTCCTTTTTGACGACTACCACGTCGATGCGCAGGGGGTCGGTCGTTAGCGGGAGCTCGTAGTCGAATTTAAGGACGTCTAGGTACTGCTCGCGCAGCAGGCCCGTGCAGCGCGTGACGTCATCGACGGACATGCCTATGCCTAGCATGCGCTGCGCCGCGCAGTCTTCCGATTCTCCCGCACCGCTGCCACCTCCGCCTGTTAGGGGCGCTACGCCCCTTTCTCCCCCTTCTCGCGCCAGAACACCCGCACCGGGCTCCCCGAAAAGCCGCCTTGGCCGTCGGCGTCACCCTCCAGCGCGGCGGCTAGTGACCGCAGCTCCTTTATCACGTGGTTCTCAAACGCAGCGTCGACTATGTCGGGGTCGTTCACGAAGAACACAAACGTCGGGGGCTCAACTCCCGACTGCACACAGTAGGATATTTTCAGCGCACGGCCCCTCTTGTCCGACGGAAGGCGGTCAAACGCCATCATGTCCCGCATCAGGCGGTTCAGCGTGGCGGTCGGAATGCGGCGGCGGCGGTTCTCGAAGACGCGCAGGACGGCTCCCGCTATCTTGTTCACTCCCCTGCCGCTCAGGGCAGAGACGAACAGCACCGGCGCCCAGGTCATAAACGGCATCTCCTCGCGGATTTTTTTCAGCATGGCGTCGCCGTTCTTGTTTGCTTTTGCTACCGCGTCCCACTTGTTCACGGCCAGAACTATGCCGCGTCCCTTCTCCGCGACGCGGGCCGCTATCTTCTTGTCGAAGTCGGAGCACGGGCCGTCCATCACCAGCAGGGCCACGTCCGCGCGGTCGATGGCCGAGAGGGCGCGGACGAACGAGTAGTACTCCACGTCTGAGTCCATCCGGCTCTTGCGCCGGAGCCCGGCCGTGTCGATGAGGCGGAAGTTCCTCCCGTCCAGCACGGCGGACGTGTCCACAGGGTCGCGCGTCGTGCCGGCAATCGGGCTGACCAGCGCGCGCTCCGAGCCCAGCAGCCGGTTCAAAAGGCTGGACTTGCCCACATTAGGCCTACCCACTATCGCAGCACACACAGTAGGAGAAGCGGTAGCAAGATCTTCATTAGAGGCTTGCTCTCCTTCTTGTTCCGACAGAATGGAGCATACTGCGTCCATTAGGTCGTATATGCCAAGCGCGTGGGTGGCGCTCACGGGGTAGACCTCGCCCAAGCCCAGCTTGTACGCCTCGGCTGCGCGGGGCTCGTGAGTCGGGTCGTCGATCTTGTTGACGGCCACGACGACGGGAGGTGTTTTATTACCGCCTCCGCCTGCCTTTGCCCTGCCCCAGCGGCGCAGGAGGTCGGCCACGGCCTCGTCCGCGCCCGTGACGCCAACTGCTCCGTCCACCACCATCACTGCGACGTCGCACTCGGTCAGCGCGCGCCTCACGCTCGCCTCTATTCCGGCGCTGAACTCGGTTTGCTCGCCCAAGATGCCGCCAGTGTCGACGACGTAGAAGCTTTTGCCGCGCCACTCCGCCTCTCCGTAGAGCAGGTCGCGCGTGACGCCCGGGACGCCGTCGACTATGGCCTTTATCGTGGGGCCTTCGCGCCCTATTATTCTGTTGAAAAGGGAGGACTTGCCGACGTTCGGCCTCCCCACTATTGCCACTATCGGCATCAGCTGCCCAGCATGTAGTCCTTCAGGTCCTGCTTCGAGAGCTTGGCGCCGATCCCGATGGCGAGGCGCGCGCGGGCTTGGACTGGGGAGAGGGCGCCGCCGCTCATGATGCCCATTTCGAGGAGGCGCTTGGCCGAACCCTCGAAGTCGCGCTCCTCCTGAATCCGTCCCGCGGTGCAGCGGGAGGACGCCACGATCGGGACGTCGTCGCGCAGCAGCTTGCGCAGAAACGGCACCCACGACGGCGGTACGTCGCCACCGCCGAACGCGGAGAGGACAAGCCCGTTCAGCTCCGCGCCCTTGGACTCGATGAGGGCGCCGAGGATCAGGTCGCCGCCGCCGACGCAGGCCTCGATTATCTCGACGCGGGACGCGGGCTGGATGGAGATGTCCATAACCTTGCCGCGCCGCGCGGAACGGCGCTGGACGAGCTCGCCGTTCGGCTCCAGAAACTCCGCCAGAGGGCCGGCCTTGAGGGAGCGGAATCCCCCGCGCCGACAGTTGGATATCTGCGCGACGTCGGACGCGGTGTAGACCCCGTCGTTGAAGCACAGCAGGGCGCCCTGTCCCCAGCATGAGCGCGACACGGCCGCCTGCACTGCGCGGGTCAGGTCGACCGACGTGGCTGGGCCGGCGTAGTTCATGGACGCCGCGAAGACCAGCGGCTGCGGGTAGCTCCAGACGAGGTCGGCGAAGTACGAGAGCTCGTCGAGCGTGGATGTCTCGGCGGTCACCACGACGCCCGCGGCGCCGTCCGCCACCTGAGCCCCGGCCAGCTGCACCAGGTCGCTGCACATACGGAGCGTGGCATGAGAAAGCGGCTGGGAGCTCCAGTTGATGAGGAACACCTTCTCCCTCACATCGTCGGGAAGGAGCGCCAGGACTTCCTCGTCCTTCCCCTCGCCTCCGATGAACGCGGTCTCCCCGTTCGGGGCGCGCTTGATCAGTATCTGGCCGCCGGCGTTGACCAGCGCTATCTTGTCTCGCTTCGGCAAGTTAGTACCCTAGTTCCTCGCCAACCATAATGACGTGAGTTTTGCGGCCGGTGGTCGGCGCCTCCAGTATCAGCAGCGCGCGGCAAATTCGGGCGGGGGAGCTGCAGTTCACGCAGTAGCCCGTCTGGGCGCAGGGCGTGCTGAGGCCGAGCCTGATGGCGTTGGGCGGCGACGCCTCGCGCATGCGGCTTACGGCCTCGTCGAGGTTCGCCGCGACCTTGTTTATCCCTATGACAAAGATGAGCGTCCCCGGGCTCCATGCCATCGCGCTGACCCTGTTGCCGTTGCCGTCTACGTTGACTATCCTGCCGTCCCGCGTGACGGCGTTCGCGCTGGTCAGGAAGTACTCCGCGTTGAACTCGTCCAGCCATGCCTGCTTGCGCGCCTCGGGCGTGAGATTCGGCAGCCAGTGCTGGTAGACCTTGCAGCCGCGCGCCGCCAGCGCCTCCATAGCGCCTATCTCGCGGATAGTTACCGTGCCCGGCACGCCGACCGAGGCGCCGTCCGGTATGAGGTGCATCACGGCGGACAGCGCGTCCTCCTTGGTGGCAGCGAACACAGCGTCGTAGCCCTTGGCCGACAGCGCCCCCACCACCGACATGCCCAAAACCTCGCGCGCCTTAGACCGCGCCGCGTCAAACTGACTGCTCAATCTCGCCAACCTCCGAAACATAAAGGGGGCATCAGACCCCTTAGGGCACCATGCCCGTCAGGGTCTCAAACCCCAAAATGAAAAACTTATGAGATTATATACTAACTAGCCTGAAACGGGAGAGGTGAGGCGAGTGCGGCGTTTTCATATGAAGGTGTACGGCTGCCAGATGAACGTCTGCGAGGGCGACAGGCTGCGGACGGCCATGGTGCGGCGGGGCTGGGTCGAGTCAGGCGAGGAGGACGCGGACGTGGTCGTCTTCATCGGGTGCAGCGTGAGGGACAAGGCCGAGCGGAAGGTCTGGAGCGAGCTTGGCCGCTACGCCGAGCCGTGGAAGAGGGCAGGCCGCCCCGTGGTCGCCCTGACCGGCTGCGTGGCGCAGAACCTCGGAGAGGCGGCGATGAACCGCTATCCATGGGTGCGCCTGGTCTCGGGGCCGAGGCACGTCGGCTTCCTGCCCGACGCACTGGAGCGGGCCGCGAACGGCGAGAGGCTGTCCCTGCTGGACGAGGACCCGCGGGAGTTCCACGACCTCGGGGAGTTCTCGATGCTCCGCGACGTCAAGTGCCGCGCCTACGTCACGATCGCGAACGGCTGCGATAACTTTTGCTCCTACTGCATCGTGCCATTCGTGAGGGGACGCTTCGTGTCGCGCCCAGCGGAGGACGTCATGCGCGAGGTGCGGGAGTTAGTTGACGACGGGGCAAAGGAGATAATCCTCCTGGGCCAGAACGTCAACAGTTACGGCAATGACTGGGGTGGGCAAGGCGACCGCCCATCGCATTTCGCGGAGCTCTTGAGGAGCGTCGCGCGGGAGGTTCCGCGGGTGAGGTTCGTGACGTCCCTGCCGCAGGACTTCGGGGAGGACACGGTGCGCGTGATGGCCTCGGAGCCGTCGGTCTGCCCGTCGCTCTCTCTGCCGATACAGTCCGGCAGCGACCGCGTGCTGAGGCTGATGAACCGGAGGTACACGAGGGCAGAGTACTTCGCGAAGGTCGCTATGGCCAGGTCGGCGCTGCCAGGCCTCGCCATCTCCAGCGACCTCATCGTGGGCTTCCCGGGCGAGACCGAGCGGGACTTCGAGGACTCGCTGAGCGCCCTGTCGGAGCTGCGCTTCGACGCCCTCCACAGCGCCGCCTACTCCGAGCGCGCCGGCACGAGGGCCGCGACGATGCCGGACTCCGTGCCCCGCGAGGTTCGCATGCAGCGCCTGAGCAGGGTCAACGCGCTCCAGGCCGAGATAGTCCTGTCGATAAACAGGTCACTAGTGGGGAGCCGCCAGAGGGTGCTTGTAGAGGGCTTCGCGCCGAACAACGGCCTGCTTCAGGGGCGCACTCCCTCCGACAAGGTGGTCGTCTTCGACGCATCACCGTCCATAATAGGAAGCTTTGCGGACGTCACGATAACCGAGGCGCACGCCTGGTATTTGAGCGGCGAAGTTTTCTCATTCTCATTCTCATTCTCAGGCGCAAGCGGTAAGTAGTAAGGGAGGCGTTACCAAATGAACTGGCTTGACGAGTCGTTGTCGAGGGTCGGGCGCTTCTCCGAGGAGCTGTTCGGGCCGAGGCTGGCCGCGGTGATCCTGTTCGGGTCTTACGCACGGGGCGACTACAACGCCGAGTCCGACGTGGACATCATGGTGCTGGTGGACATGGACGCCAACGCCCTTGCGTCGCATAAGCAGGAGTTTTCGCGCCTGGAGTCGGAGCTCGGCATGCAGTACGACGTGACGTACTCCTTCATCCTGAAGGACAAGGCAACGTTCGACTACTGGCGCGACACCATGCCGTTGTATAAGAACGTGCTCAAGGACGGAAAGATATGCTTTGGAAAGGTGGCGCCATCCGTGGGATTCACCGATGAGGAAGCCGCGTCGAAACGCGCGGAGTTGAGCGAGTACAGGATGAACAAGGCCAGGAAGTTTTTGGTAACAGCCGCCAACACGATCGCGACCGGCGACTTCGACAGCAGCGTCTCGCGCTCGTACTACGCGATCTTCAACGCGCTGCTGGCCGTGCTCGCGACGGAGGGCGTCGGATTCAAAAGCCACTCGGCGGTCATCTCGTACTTTCGCCATCATTACGTCAAGACCGGAATCTTCGGAGCCGACGTCTCCGACTATATCAGGGACGCCTTCGAGGCGCGCTTGGAGAGCGACTACGGGGAATACGCCGACGCCTCGCGGGAGGACGCCGAGGAACAGCTTAGCAACGCGCGCGCCCTTGTCGGCAAGGTTGCGGAGTACCTGAAGGCGCGGGCAGAGTAAGCATTAAAAAAGCTCGCTCTTCCCGCGCCTGGTTGCTTACGCTTTACTTACTCTACGCTAGGCCGAACGCCGCCCCCATGTAGTTCGCCAGAGCTATCGCGCAGTAGTTCCCCACGACGTACCCCCATATCCCGACTAGGAGCGCCGGCACCACGAGCTCCTCCCACCCCTTGGCTATGGCCATCGCCGCGGCGGTGGTCGGGCCTCCAACCGTGGCGTTGCACGCTACCACGATCTCCTCAAGGTTGAACCTGAAGAGCTTGCCCAGGCCGAGCGAAACGGCAAGGTTGACCGTGATGATGATCGCGGCGAAGACGAAAAGCAGCGGGCTCCTCTGCAGGATCATGCTGAGCGAGGCCGGCACGCCTATTACCACGAAGAAAATGTGAATGAAGAACGTGCCTATCTCCTTGGCTCCCTTGATCTTGCCGAAAAAGCCGGGGAAGAACGTCGCGCCTAGCACCGTCAGCGTGGTGATGATGAGGTACTTCTGGCCGAAGAAGGACTTGAACCCGGCGGATAGCGAGGTCGAGTTGATGTAGTCAGCCAGCTTGCCGCTGACCGTGACGATGGCGACCGCTATGGCGACGCTGGCCGCTATGTCAACCAGGGATATTTCCTTCCCCTTCCAAAAGCGCGCCGCCCGATTTTCCTTATCCTCCCCATCGCCACGTGCCCCTGCTCGAAGGGCGTCGTCGTAGGGGGTCTTGTAGTGACGGCGGAAGAAGGGAAGCACGGGGATGGTGACTAGCACGAAGAAGTAGACTGCCATCAGGAAGTTGTCGGCCACTATGGCGGCGCTGGTCATCTCGGAGGAGACCTTGAAGGCGTCCTTCATGGCTGCCAGGTTGACGCTGCCCCCTATGTAGGTGCCGGTGAACATGGCGGAGAGCCCCTTGAGCTCCGGAATGAACCTGTGCAGCAGCAGCACGGCCAGACATGTGCCGAGCACCGTGCCGAGGGCGGAGATGTGGAACGTCACGATGGTTCGCCCGCTCTCGCGCCATATGCGCCTGACGTCCGCCTCGAAGAGCAGGAGCGGCACCGCGACCGGCACGACGTACGTCCACACGTCGTCGTAGGCCGGAGCGTCGAGAGGCACCACGTTGAGGTTCGCGAGCAGCATGGCGCCGAGCAGGGCTATCATACAGCCCGACAGAGTGGATGCCCACTTGTACCTCTGCTCCAGCCAGATGCTGAACGCAGCCCAGCCGGTGAGGAACGTCCACAGGACTAGGGTGTCGTCCGGCTTAAAAAAACTCGTTGCTTCCATTAGGCATACGCCCCTTTCCCAATAAATAAATAAATAAATAAGTAAGTAAGAAGCGACGCGGCGCTTACTTTGCGTCGGCCACCACGCCTGCGTCGGTGTAGGTCATTTTATGCTTTTTCTCCATGATTCGGGCGTTCTCGCGCCGCCATGCCGACTTCAGCGCCTTGACTAGGTCGCCGCGCTGAGTCTGCCACGATTGCGCCGCCGCTCCGCCACGGGGTGCCCGCAGGTCGGCGTCGATGTCCAACGGGCGCCCACGCAGGACGAACCGCTCCCCGTCGTATGACACGGACGAGCCGTCGTCGAACGGAATGTACACCGTGCGGGCCATAGCGAAAACTACAGCCGGAGCGGCAGGGCAGCGCCCATACGCAGCGCGGCGTCGCCGTTGGAGTAGTACCTCTCGCGCCGCTCCAGCCATACGAACCCCAGGCCGACGTAGAGCGAGATGGCCGCTTCGTTAGACGACCTCACGCTGAGAAGCATGGTCGGATAGCCCATCGACAACGCGCACTCCGCCGCCGCCACGACAAGCTGGGAGCCTATGCCGAGCCCACGGTGCCTCGGCTCCACGACGAGGTTCATAAGCAGGCCGCTGCCGCCATCTGCCCCCAGCGCGGAGTAGCCCAAAAGCGACGCGCCGTAGAACGCCCCGATGTAGATCAGGGCGCCGTCAGCGATGTCCTTTTGTATGACCTCCTCAGGCCAGGGGTAGGGGGACGTCCCGTCCACCTTGACGACCTCGCCCAGATCGGACGAGCCGCAGAAACGGACGTCGACGAGCACCATGCCCGTCAGAAGCCCCTGTCGATGGTCTGGTGCCTGTCCGGCCCGACGCCTATGAGCCCCACCGGGACGCCAGTGTGCTTCTCTATGTAGGCGACGTAGTTCCGCGCGGCCTCGGGAAGGGCGTCGAACGCGGAGCAGTCCGAGATGTTCTCCTTCCAGCCCGGCATCGACTCGAACACAGGACGGCACTTCGCGAGGGTCTCGGAGTCCCCGTTGAACCTGTCGGTCTTGACTCCCTCCAGGTCGTATGACGTGCACACCTTTATCTCGTCCTCGCCGCTGAGGACGTCGAGCTTCGTGAGGGCGATGACCGAGACGCCGTTCAGCCTCATGGAGTACTTGAGCGCCACCATGTCGAGCCAGCCGCAGCGCCGCGCGCGCCCCGTCACGGCGCCGAACTCGCCGCCCCTGTCCCTCAGGCGCTCTCCTAGGTCGCCCTTGTCCTCCGTCGGCATCGGCCCCTCGCCGACCCTCGTCGTGTAGGCCTTCACCACGGCTATCACGCGGTCAAGCGCGCTGATGGGCAGCCCAGTCCCGATGAAACCCCCGGCCGCGGTGGTCGACGAGCTCGTGACGTAGGGGTACGTGCCGTAGTCGACGTCGAGCAGAGTCCCCTGGGCGCCCTCCAGCACGATCCTCTTGCCGTTTTTGTACGACTCGCAGAGAAGCGCCGACGCGTCCTCGACGTAGGGCGCTATGGCCTTGCCCCAGGCCCGCGCCGGCTCGTAAATCTCGCTCAGCGGCATGGGCGTCCCGCCGTAGAGCTTCTTGATGATCGTGTTCTTCTCCTCCAGAGCGTAGGACAGCCTGACGCGCAGCCTCTCATCGTCGAGGATGTCCTCAACCCTGAGGCCGCTCCGCGCGTACTTGTCGACGTAGCAGGGGCCTATGCCGCGCCCAGTCGTGCCGATCATGTGACCCTTGCCCCGGAACTCCTCCTGCGCCTTGTCCAGAACCTTGTGGTACGGCATCACGACGTGGGCGTGAGGGCTGACCACGAGGCGCGCCCTGTCCAAACCCCGCGAGTGAAGCTCCCCGACCTCCTTCAGGAACTGCTCAGGGTCGAAGACGACGCCGTTCCCGATCACGCAGAGCTTGCCTGGGTACAGCATGCCGGACGGGAGAAGCTTGAATATGATCTTCTCCCCGTCGACGATGACCGTGTGCCCGGCGTTGGCACCGCCCTGATAGCGCACGAACACGTCGACCCTCGGCCCTATGGTGTCAACGACCTTGCCCTTGCCCTCGTCGCCCCACTGGGCGCCGACCAAAACCTCAACTCTGCCCTTGGAACTCAAACTAAATCCGCTCCTTTTTGAGCCTAGCGCGCCAGCGACGCGCCTCCGGCCTCAAAGTTTCTCAGCTTCATAAGCTCGGCGGCGGCGCGCTGAAGCTGAGCGTCCTTCGCGTGGTCCTTTTCCATGCGCCCATCCACCTCGATGGACGGAGTGAGCCCCACGCGGTCTATGACCTTCCCCGACGGCGTGTGGTAGCGCGCTATGGTCACGTAAACGCCCGACCCGTCCGTGAGGTTGAACAGCGTCTGCACCGAGCCCTTGCCGAAGCTCTTCTTGCCGACCGTGATGGCTCGCCCCCGGTCCGCAAGCGCACCGGCGACTATCTCGGAGGCGCTGGCGCTGCCCTCGTTGATCAGGACGACCATCGGCATGTCCGTGAGAAACTTCTCCGGGTCGGCGTCGTAGTCCTCGTTGAAGCGCTCAACCCTCCCGCGCGTGTCGACCACAGGGCCTCCGTTCAGGAACATGCTGCTCACGTTGACGCACACGTTCATCAGCCCGCCGCCGTTGTTGCGCAGATCCAATATTATCGCCTTGGCGTCATCGGAGATCAGGCTCTCCAGAGCCGCCCTGGCCTCGGTGTCGGTGCGCTGCTTGAACTGCGTGATCCTGAGGTAGCCAACGTCGTCCGAGAGCATCTCGTACCGGACGGACTTTATCTTTATCACCTCGCGCGTGAGGTCGAACTTCAAGAGCTCGGACTCGCCCTCCCGCCTGACCCAAACGGTCGCGGACGTGCCGGGCTTCCCGCGCAGACGCCTCACGACCTCATGCGAGTCCCAGCCTATGGCCACCTCGTCCCCGACCTTTACTATCTGATCCATCGGCTTCAGCCCAGCCCTGTCCGCCGGGGTGTCCTCTATGGGACTTATGACGACTATCTTGCCCTCACGCTCCCCGATGTACATCCCAATCCCGCCGTACTGCCCCTCCATCTCGATCTCCTCCTCCTTGAGCTGGTCGGGGGCCACGAAACGGGTGTAGGGGTCTTTCCACGAACTAACCATCCCCTGTATGGCGCCGTGCACGAGCGTCTCCTCCGAGACCGGCTCGGACTCCGCGTCGACCTGGTACGTCTCGACTATCGACCTCGCCTGACGCACAAGCCAAAGCGACCTGGCGCTGAACGGGGAAATCGTTTCGATATCCTGCACCACCTCGGAGGCCAGACAGAGCGGCGCAAAAATCAGCACCATCAGTGCCGCAGCCAAGTGCGCCGCCTTCCCACAACGCCGCCAGTTCCTGAAAAACAAGCTCCTAACGAAAACCACGTAAACACCTTCCTCCGCGCGTCCGCGCATATGAACATTTACCTCTTATTCTACAGCATATGCCGGTTTTTTGGAGTAAAAAACCCCCCGCCGGGTATGGACATTTGAAAGATCGCGAATAAACTAAGGGCGCGTTTTTTTTTGAGGTTCCGCACGCCGGGAGTTCCAAGCAAAGCTCCAAGCAAACCCCTAGGCGAAATTTTAGCGGAAAAAATTCAGGAGGAATGTCGCGTTGAACGTGTTCGACTACTTTTTCGACATCGAGGAGTATATGCCGAAGGAGCGCTTCGCTAGGTTCATGGACTTCGCACGCGGGCGCGAGACGCCCTTTCTGGTGACGTCGCTGAGCGTCGTCGCCGAGAAGTACGACGCCCTGAGGCGGTGCATGCCCTACGCCAGCGTGTACTACGCCGTCAAGGCCAACCCAGAGGAGCAGGTGCTGAGGCTTCTGAGCGAGCGCGGAAGCTGCTTCGACATAGCCTCCGTGTACGAGCTAGACCTCATGCTGCGCCTAGGGGTCGAGCCAGAGCGCCTGAGCTTCGGCAACACGATCAAAAAGGCGCGCGACATCCGCTACGCCTACGAACACGGCGTGCGCCTCTTCGCCTCCGACTCGGAGAGCGACGTGCGCAAACTGGCCGAGTACGCGCCACACAGCGGCGTGTTCTTCCGCATCCTGACCGACGGGCGCGGAGCCGACTGGCCCCTGTCGCGCAAGTTCGGCTCCCAGCCCGACGTGGTGTTCGACAACATAGTCCTCGCCAAAAGCCTCGGCCTGAACCCGAGGGGCATATCCTTCCACGTGGGCTCGCAGCAGCTGGACGTCATGCAGTGGCGCACTCCCTTCGACACGTGCAAGGACATCTTCGGCGCAGCCGAGCAGCAGGGCATCAAACTCGACCTCCTGAACATCGGCGGCGGCTTCCCCGCACACTACCTCAGGCCGGTGGAGGACCTGAGCGTCTACGCTGGCGAGATAACCGGCTATATCGAGGAGACGTTTTTACCGGCTTCCCCGCCGGGAAAAGCGTCACCGGCTTCCCTTCCGCAGGTGATAATCGAGCCGGGGCGCTACATGGTCGGCGACGCGGGCGTGATGGTGAGCGAGATCGTCCTGATCTCATGGAAGGAGCGGGAGAGCGGCATACCTTGGCTCTACATGGACGCCGGAAAGTTCGGCGGCTTCATCGAGACCATCGACGAGTGCATACGCTACCCGATCTACTCCGAGCGCACGGGCGACGCCAACGACTACGTCATCGCCGGCCCGACCTGCGACAGCATGGACATACTCTACGAGAAGAACCCGTACCGCCTCCCGTCGAACCTTCAGGAGGGGGACAGGTTATTTTTCCTGTCCGCCGGTGCGTACACCCAGACGTACAGCTCGGTGTTCTTCAACGGCTTCCCCCCCCTTCGGTCCTACGTCATCGAGTAAAGGGGGGCGTTGCCCCCCTTAAGCCTAAGTTAAGTAAACCCCCCGGGCAACACTCTCCTCTAAGAGTGCTCTCCCTGCCCTCTCTGGAGCTGGAGAATGTCCTTCACGCGCGTGGCCTCATCCTCGGAGAACACGTTGTGTCCCTTCAGAAGGAACGCGATCTCGGAGACTCCGTCCGCGACGTGGGCTATGTCGTTGGTCTTGAGCTCGCGGATCTGAGTCTTGACCTCGGCGATCTCGGTCTTCAACTCGGTCTTCACGCCCGTGATCTTGCCATCGAGGCTGTTATTGACGCCCGTGATCTTGCCCTCGAG
>JAISUL010000017.1 GCA_031272145.1 Synergistaceae bacterium | reverse complement strand
ACGAAGAGCACCAGTGGCTTCACCTGCTCTTGCCCCTGCGTTGCGCAAATTCGGCGAAGCATGGCGGCTAGGGCGTTGAACGCCCCTGCTTCCTCCATGATTTGGGAAATCCACCCGCTGGGTTCGGGGTCGCCGAGGTAAAGGTTCACGCGATACCCAAGCTCGGAGACGATTGCCCTGAGGCCGTTCGCAACGTCGCTGCGCGCGGCCTGCGCCTGTTCGACGTTGATGTAGACGCAGCGGTAGCGGCCCTCGGCGTTGATCTTCCTCACCATTGCCAGCAGGGATGTCGTCTTCCCAGTCTGGCGCGGCGCGTGCAGAACGAAATAGCGCTGCTGGTCTATCATCGTTATGACCTCGTCGTAGTTGATGCGGCGCAACGGGTCGATTAGGTAGTTCAGGTCTGCTTTCCCCGGCCCGGCCGTGTTGAAAAACTTCGGCACGCTCATATTTTTCACATCCCCCAAACGTGAATGCCATGCTCCACGCGGTCGTAAATCTTCTCGTCCCAACTAATCCCCGGCCGCTCGTCGCATATCACAAGATGCGCCTCGTCCGCCCCGGCCCGTTCCGCGTAAGCCGCGGTCTGCTCCAAGCCCTCCCGCAGAACGCGGTTAAGCGAGCGCTTCGCCCGGACGGTCTTAAGCTCCAGCAGGATATTTTGCTCGCGCCAGCTCTCAATGTTCTCGCGGAAAAACTGCTGGAACTCCCGGAGCAGCTTGGACATGTCTATACCTCCGTCGGGAGTGTCGTACCACTGGGGCGTCACGCGGGCGGCCATGTTGTCCTGCGTCACCGACGTGAGCTCGCGCGGGATGACCTCCCGGTATATGCCGTTCGAGATGACGAAGTTACGCGTGTCCTCGTCCTTACGGATTAGGCCGAGGTCTAGGACGTACTGGATGTCGTCGATGCTCGGCCTGTCCTGCTCCGGCCAGTCCTCGCCGGCGAGCATCGAGGCCAGGACGCGCTTTACTCGCTCGTCGTTCAGCCGGTAGATTAGCTGGTCGATGTGAGTCGCGCGCTCGAGCACCAGGTTCTCGGCGGCCTGGTCTATTCGCGTTAAGGTTATCGGCACGCTGCGGTTGCGGGCGTCCTTCATGCGCCAGGTCGCCTCGTGAGCTAGGGCGTTCACGAGCCATGGCTGGCCTCGCGTGAGCTCCCACACCCTGGGGTAAACGTCCTCCTCGAAGACCTGCCCTGTTGCCTCCGTGTGCTGGAGGTATAGCTCGCGTATTTCGTCGTAGGAGAAGTCCCCAAGGCGCAGGGACTCGGCCTTGATGTTGAAGCAGCTTCCGCCGGTGATGACGTCGCCGCCGGATGTATTGATGCGGTGGTCTCGGACGTCGCGGACGCCGCAGAGGATCACGGAGATGGGGAAATTCTCCGGGCGGTCGGTGTACCCAGCGCGAAGCTGGCGCAGGACGGACACTAATGTGTCGCCGACATAGCGCTCGACTCCATCCTTCAGGCAGGCGAGCACGGCCTTGATGCCGCGCGGCGCGTGCATGACGAAATAGCGCTTCTGGTCGATCATGGCGCTGACGTTCTCGTAATCTATCCGCCGCAGCGGGTCGATCATGTAGTGATCGCCTGGAATGCCCGGCCCCGCCGTGTTGAAGAACTTCGGGACGGCGGGGCGGGTAAAAACGTTCATGCTCGACATAACGGCCTCCCCCGGGGTCTTATGCCCCTCGCCTGCTATAGTAACACGCGGGGCGGGCCGCTGCCTAAGTGACCTCTAGGACAATAGGTTTTTGTAGAACTCGGACATGCTGCCTTCGCCCCAGCGGTTGACGATGTACTTCTTCTGCGCCTCCCAGTCGGAGGCTGGGGGTGGGGAGTAGAGCGCCTCCACGGATAGTTGGCTCATGGGGAGAGCCAGGGATGCGGCGTTTTCTTGATCTTTCAGCATACGATAAACGTCGCCGTCATCGTCCAGGAAAACCTTCTTTCCACAGTACAGCAGGGATATAACGTTGCCCATTGCCTCCTGCCAGCGATGGTTCATGATGGCAGCGCCGACACGTGCCAGCAGTGCGTTGTACGTCTCGAACGGAAGAAGGTCGAACAAGGGAAAGAACTTATCTTCCAAGCGATGGTGCGCGTAATCCGCGACCGACCGCCCGTAACGCTCGAAACCCACCAAGCCGTATGAAAGAGGGCAAATGATCAGCGCGTTCTCCGGCAAAGCTAGCGACGCTAGAGCGTCTATCGCGTCGATGTGGTTCTCGGTGTCCTTCGCGGACTTTCCTAGCAGAATCAGGAACTTATCCTTGACTTTGTCGTAAAGCTCCGGCGCCATGATGCTCAAATCTCCCGAAAACGACTGGGAGAAATCGATTCCGTACGTGAACTCCTTACGGACGGCCTTCATATCGGCGTGTTTTCGGAGATACTCGTACTCAGAGTTTAGAATGGCGCAAACCACGTCCAGCCTCATAAGGGCGTCGTGCCTAAGCTGCTCGTTTCCGCGCTTGAAGAAGAAACGGCTGATGCGGCTGGCAAACGCTCTGTACAGCGCTTTGGGTACGGCAGCGACGCCGCCGTCCTTGGCGTCGGTCATGATCGTAGACATCTCGTCGCGAAGGTTGCTTAAACGCAGCCGCCACAGATCGGAACGGGAAGACCCAGGATGTTCACGCACAAACGCCGCCGTTTTAGGGGCGAGGGCGTCATTCCTGACGGTGCCGGTGCAGGTGTATATGTCGCCGCCCCACGGAAGCCAGACGACCTCTATGCCTGCCGGTATGCGAACAATATACGGGAATAAAACGGGGTTCATAGAGTGAATAATGACCCGCTTGCTCTGCTTCAGTCCGTCGTCAAAAAGCCGGTCGAACCGAACGCTCCCAGCCAGCGCGGCAAGCGACTTGCCGTTTTTGAGATACTGGAAAAACCGAGGCTCGCTTCGGCTGTAGCAAAGGTAAATATCGTCCTTTGTCTCCGGCAGCAGCTTTTCGGCGTTTTCGATAAACTTGTCCATGTGGAAGAAATCGAGGAAGATGTTGAAGTTCTTCAGGCGCGCGAACTGTGTCATGTTCACAACGCCCTCATCATATCAGAGTAGGAGCGCCCTTCCCAGGGCCACCTAGTCTGAAACCAATCAGGACACTGAGCGCAAAACGGAAACTCCGAAAAGCTCTCTCTCTCTCTCTCTCTCTCTCTCTCTCTCTCTCTCTCTCAAGACGTCAAGGTGTGCCTCGCGCAGCTTGTTCATGCGGCTGCCGCACCATACATCCTTGACGGAGACACCGCGGAAATCCTCTATGCCGACCTGCCCGGTGAGGTCGCAGGCGCACAGGGAGAGCAGGCCGTTGGGGAGCAGGGCGAGGCGTTCCCAGGGGTAGAGGCACGGCTTGCGCTTGTGGGTGCCGGCTGTTTGGCGCAGGGCATCGGCCACGTCCTCGATGAGGCCGTTGAAGGAGTGCTTCCTGCGAATCACCACGTGGTCAACGCCGTTCTCCCGCCAGAAGCGCTCGAAGGCGTCCTTCTCGGCGGTGTTGGCGTCCTGCTCGACGAAGCTGACCGCGACCTTCGTTCGGGCGCCGCGCTTGTCTCTCGCGGCCACCAGGGCCAGCACGTTCTCTCGGACTACGGCCAAATCCCCGCCGCGCCGAATGGCCGCGTACGTCCCGTCGTCATAGGCGTCGATGCTGATGTCGACCAAGTCCAAGCCCATGCCGAGGATTCTGTCGACCTTCTCCCCTGTCAGAAACGTGCCGTTCGTAGTCAGAGTCACGCGCGTTCCGCTGCGGCGCGTGGCGTATTCGAGCAAGTCCAAGACGTGCGGGTGCAGAAGCGGCTCGCCCGCGGCGGTGTAGCGTATGTACTGGCACAAGCCCTTGCCGTCGCGCGCGGTTTCGTCGACCAGCTTCTCGTTCAAAGCGGGGTCGAGAAAGACCGGCTCCTTGAAAAACTCCTGCGTGACGCAGTGTATGCAGCGCAGGTTGCACGTCGTTCCAATCCCGACGACAAGCTGGGACGGGAAGTCAGCGCTGAGGTGGCCTTGAAAACCGTATGTGTGAATCACAGTTCACAACCCTCCAAACGTAAATTTTGGCCGCTTAGAATACTCGGCCTTTCTCCTGCAGCACCCCGCGCAGGTACTCCGCGTAGGGCGTGTTTTTCATCGCCTCGGCTCGGCGCTCTACGGCTTCGGCGCCGATCCAGCCGCTGTTGTAGGCGATCTCCTCCGGGCAGGCAACCATCAGGCCCTGGCGCTTCTGCACCGCCTCTATGAACGCGCTCGCCTCGGACAGGGCGTCGTACGTGCCTGTGTCCAGCCATGCGAAGCCTCGGCCAAACATGTCCACGCTCAAGAGGCCGTCGGTTAGGTACGAGCGGATCAGGTCGATTATCTCTAGCTCGCCGCGCTCGGATTTGGAAAGAAGCTTCGCCCTCGCCGGGGCCGTGCCGTCGAAGAAGTAGAGGCCGGTGACTGCCCAGCGCGACTTTGGGTGCGGTGGCTTCTCCTCCAGAGTCAGCACCTGGCCCGCGGCGCTAAATTCTACTACTCCGTAGCGCTCGGGGTCCTTCACCCGGTAGGCGAAGACCGTCGCGCCCTTGTCCCTCGCGGCGGCGTTTTTCAGCGTGGCGCCCAGGCTTGCTCCGTAGAAGACGTTGTCGCCAAGTATGAGGACGCTGGGGGAGCCGGCTAGGAACTTCTCGGCTATGATGAACGCCTCGGGCAGGCCGCCGGGGTCGGGCTGGACTAGGTACGTGAAGTTCAGGCCCCAGTCCTCGCCGCAGCCAAGCAGCATATGATACCGCTCCAGGTCGAGTGGCGTCGAGATCACGGCGATGTCGCGCACTCCGGCCAGCATCAGAGTTGTCAGAGGGTAGTAGATCATCGGCTTGTCGTAGACCGGGAGGAGCTGCTTGCTCACGGCCAGAGTCACGGGGTAGAGGCGGGTGCCGAGGCCGCCGGCCAGGACTATGCCGCGGCGCGCGGTCATCTCGTGCCTCCGACGCCGAGGCGCTCAAGGCGGTAGGAGCGGATCGCCTCGACCCATGCCTGGTGTTCAAGGTACCAGGAGACGGTGTGCCTTATGCCGTCCTCGAACGTCCATTTGGGCGACCAGCCGAGGCCGCGCCTTATCTTCGACGCGTCCACGGCGTAGCGGCGGTCGTGGCCGGGGCGGTCTTGGACGAACCCTATCTGCTCCAGGTAAGACCTGCCGTCAGGACGCGGGCGGAGCTCGTCCAGCGCAGCGCATATGAGGCGCACCACCTCGATGTTCTCCCTTTGGTTTTCCCCGGATATGTTGTAGGTCTCGCCGGGGGTGCCGTCCTCCAGCACGGACAGCAGGGCGAGGCAGTGGTCGGAGACGTGTATCCAGTCCCTTATGTTCCTGCCGTCGCCGTAGACCGGCACAGGGTCACCCTTCAGAGCGGACAGGATCGCGCGGGGGATCAGCTTTTCGGGGAACTGGTAGGGGCCGTAGTTGTTCGAGCAGTGCGTGACTATGGAGGGGAAGCCGTAGGTCGCGTGCCAGGCGCGGGCCAAGTGGTCGGCCCCGGCCTTCGAGGCGGAGTAGGGGGAGTTCGGGGCGTAGGGCGAGAGCTCGGTGACCGGGGCGTCGCCTGGGGCCAGCGAGCCGAAGACCTCGTCGGTCGAGACGTGGATGAACTTAAAGGAAGGCGGCAGGGTTTCGAGATGGCGCAGCGCCTCGCTCAGCAGGACGAACGTGCCGACCACGTTGGTCTGGACGAAGGCGCCTGGGCTGTCGATCGAGCGGTCGACGTGGGACTCGGCGGCCAGGTTCACGACTGCGTCGGGCCGGTAGTCGGCCATTACGCGGCCCACGAGTCCGGCGTCGCGTATGTCGCCTTTGACGAACTCGTAGCGCGGGCTCGATGCCACGTCCGCCAGGGAGCCTAGGTTTCCCGCGTAGGTCAGCAGGTCTAGGTTGACGACGCGGCAGCCCTGCGCAAGAAGAAGGCGGACGAAACTGACGCCGATGAAGCCTGCCCCGCCGGTTACGATAACGGTTTTTTCGCTCATTAGAGACCAGAGGAATGGACTTCCCCCAGACGCACCCCCTCATTTGCGACATTTTCTCACACGACAGGGCGAACGTCAACCCCTGGCGCTGATATAATCCGAGAAAATGCTCCGGGGGCCTGATGCCCTCAGAAGGAAGTGCGATGATGCTAAACGACGAAGAGGTGCGGGCCATAGCCGCGGAGGCGCGCCTGTCGCTGCACGGGGACGAGCTTGCCAAGGCGGTTCGCTACATAAACAACTTTCTCGGCATGGTTGACCGTTTCAAGGAGCTTGACCTCAAGGACGTGCCGCCGTTCTGTTTTGCGGAGAGCACGGAGTGTCCTCTGCGCGAGGACGTGGCTGCGCCGTTTCCGCGCGTGCCGGACATACTTGCTGCCCGTTCGCAGTCGCTGGATTACGCGGGTGCGTTCCGCGTGCCTAGAATAGTTGAGGAGTGAGCCATGAGCGGTCTGCATGAACTCAGCACGTCCGAGATCGCGGCGGGCGTGAAGGGAAAGAAGTTTTCGGCGCTGGAGGTATTCGACGACTGCCTAAACAGGACGCTGGCCTGCGATGGAAGCCTTGACGCGCTCATAACGACGGTGGTGGAGGACGGCCGGAGGGCAGCCGAGGCGATCGACGGCCGTGTGGCCAGGGGCGAGCCGCTTGGCCCGCTTGCCGGGGTGCCGACGGTGTTGAAGGACAACATGTGCACTTACAAAGTGAGGACAACGGCGGGCAGCCGGATACTTGGTGGCTGGGAGCCGCCCTACAGCGCGACCGTGTGGACTCTGCTGTCGGAGGCTGGGGCGACGCTGCTGGGCAAGTCCAACATGGACGAGTTCGCGATGGGCAACACGACGGGGACGTCGGCGTTCGGCCCGACGCGCAACCCTTGGGACACGTCGCGGGTGCCGGGCGGGAGCTCCGGCGGGAGCGCGGCGGCGGTCGCGGCGGCCTACGTTCCCTTTGCGCTCGGCAGCGACACGGGCGGCTCGATTCGGCAGCCGGCGTCGTACTGCGGCATATACGGGCTGAAGCCGACTTACGGGCTCGTGAGCCGCTACGGCCTCATAGCCTACGGCTCTTCGCTAGACCAGATAGGCCCGTTTGCGCGAAGCATGGCCGACATAGCCCTAGTGATGAGCGTGATAGCCCGCCACGACCCGCGCGACTCGACGAGCGTGCCGGGCAAGAGCTTCGACTTTACGGTGCGCAAGGGCAGTGACGCCCTGAGGGGCAAGAGGGTCGCTCTCGTCCGGGAGTTTCAGGACTTCACGCTGGACAAGCCTATAGCTGACGCGATGAAGCGGGTTGCGAAGATCTGCGAGGACGCCGGGGCGGAGATAACCGAGGTCTCTCTGCCGACGGTCGGGCGCTACGCCGTGGCCTGTTATTACGCCATAGCCGCGTCGGAGGCGCACACCAACTTGGCCCGCTACGACGGGGTGAGGTACGGAGCCGAGGCGGACGAGCACGCGGGGACTCTGCGCGAGGCGTTCGAGGATGTCCGGTCGAAGGGCTTCGGGGTGGAGGTCAAGTCCCGCATCATCGCCGGTACGTGTTTGACCGAGCCTGTGCGCAGCGAGGAGTATTACGTCGCGGCGACGCGCGTGCGCACTTTGATAGCCGAGGAGTTCCACAGGGCGTTTGAGAGCGCGGACTGTATTTTGCAGCCGGTCACTCCGTCGATGCCGGAGCGGATCGGCGAGGTTGACGACGACGCGACCAAGGGCTACGAGGCCGACCTGTACACTCTGCCGGTCAACATGGCTGGGCTGCCGGGTCTGACGTTCTTCACGGGGTACGCGGAGAGCGGCCTTCCGGTTGGGCTGCAGCTGGTGGGCCATAGGTGGAGCGACGCCACGCTTGTTGACATGGGGGCGGCCTTGGAGGAGATAATCGGTTCTCCGCGAGTTCCGGCCGTTGTGAAGGGGGCCGCGTGAGATGCATCACAAGGAGAAGCTTGAGTTTACGCCGGTCATCGGCATAGAGATACACATTCAGCTGAAGACGAGGTCGAAGATTTTTTGTTCGTGTGCAGCTGACTACACGAACGACGAGCCTAACACGCACATATGTCCTGTGTGCATGGGGCTGCCGGGGTCGCTTCCCGCGCTGAACGGCGAGGTGATACGGCAGGCTATGAGGGCTGGTCTGACTTTGCACTGCCGGATTCTTCCGACGACGTTCTTTTTCCGCAAGTCATATTATTACCCCGACCTGCCGAAGGGGTTTCAGATAACTCAGAGCGACCTGCCGATAGCGGCGGACGGCTGGCTGGAGATTCACGACGACGCCGGCAGGCCGAAGAGGGTTCGCGTGAACCGCCTTCATCTGGAGGAGGACGTGGGCAAGCTGCGCCACGTCACGGCGGACGGGCGGATCGAGGGTGCGTCGTCGTCGTTTGTCGACTACAACAGGTCTGGGCTGCCGTTGGCGGAGATAGTTTCGGAGCCTGACATATCGTCGGCGCGCGAGGCGGTGGAGTACGTCACGACGCTGCGGCGCAGGGTTCTGCACGCCGGGGCTTCGGACGTCGACCTGGAGAAGGGCATGATGCGCTTTGACGCGAACGTGTCGCTGAAGTGCTCTGACGGGCGCTGGGGGAATCGTGTTGAGGTCAAGAACATGAACTCGTTCCGTGCGCTGGAGCGGGCGATAGAGTACGAGGTCAAGCGTCAGGGGAGCATTTTAGCGGAGGGTGGCGAGGTCATGCGTGAGACGCGCCACTGGAACGACGCGCGCGGCGTCACAACTGGCCTTCGTGTGAAGGAGTTCTACCGGAAGTTCATAGTTGAGCCCGACCTGCCGCCGCTGGTGATAACTAAGGAGCAGGTGGACGAAGCCCTTGCGTCTCTGCCGGAGATGCCGGAGGAGAAGCTGGTTCGTTACGTCGGTTTCGGCCTGTCCGAGGGGGACGCGGCTGTGCTTATTGAGGAGCCGGCCGTGGCGAGGTACTTCGAGGCGTGCGTGACCGCCGGCGCGAATCCTCTGAGGGCTGGCAACTGGGTGAGGACGGAGGTCTTGCGGGTAGTTAACGACGCAAAGGTCTCGGCGGACATGATAGCGGTTAGCCCTGAGGCCTTGGCCAGTCTTTTGGCGAAGGTGGAGGACGGCGGTCTTTCGACGACTCTGGCCAAGAGCGTGTTTGACGCCCTGCTAGACGGCCTGTCCTTCGAGGATGCCCTGAAGAGAAGCGGTGCGTCGGACGGAGCGGTGGATGTGCACGCCTTGGCTGCCTCGGTGGTGGCGGCCAACCCTGATGTCGTTGCCGAGATACGCTCCGGCAAAGATACAAAGGGTAAAAAGGTAAAGTTTTTGGTAGGCCTTATGATGCGCGAGTCCAAGGGGTCGGTAAAAGTCGACGAAGCCACAGCCGCGCTTGAAAAGGTTTTGGCTTAGCGGTATCACACAAAAGGGGTTCCAAGGGGTCTACGACCCCTTGGGCGGGGGTTCGGGGGGCTGCAAGCCCTCTGAGGCAGCGGGGAGGTTATGTAATGGCGCGTCTATCTGAGGACACTCGTAGTTTCGTTTTGACTGGTCACGGTGGTTCTGGCAAGACCACGCTTGCGGAGGCCGTGCTTTTCGACAACGGGAACATCTCGCGGATGGGGAGGACTGAGACCGGCAACACGGTTAGCGACTTCTCCGCGGAGGAGCAGAAGCGTCAAATCTCAATAGGCGCGTCGCTTATGACTTTGGAGCGGGCTGGCAAGACCCTGTTTATGCTTGACGCGCCGGGTTTTGCTGACTTTACGGGCGAGATGAGCGCGGCCATTCGCGTGGCGGACACGACGGTTATTTTGGTCGACGCCGTGGGCGGGGTGGAGGTTCAGACGAACAGGGCGTGGGACTGCGCGAAGGAGAACGAGTCTCCCGTAGTCTTCTGCGTGTCGCGGATAGACAGGGAGAACGCGAATTTTGACGCGGTGCTTGCCGACATAAAGGAGCAGTTTACGCGTTCAGCTCTGCCAGTTTTTTTGCCCATAGGTTCATCGGGCGTGGTGGACGTGCTGAAGGGCCGTGCGTACGTCTACACGGCGGACGGGTCGGGGAAGTTCACGGAGCAGGACGTGCCTGCGGACATGGCCGAGGCTGCTGCGAAGGCGAAGGAGGCTTTGGTCGAGGCGGCGGTCGAGATGGACGACGACCTTATGGAGAAGTACCTGGAGGGCGCGGCTGTTTCGGACGGCGACCTGAAGCGCGTGCTTCGGGCGGCGATAGTGAAGCGCCGAGTGATGCCGGTGTTGGCTTGTTCCGCGGCGATGAACGTGGGGGTTCATCAGTTTTTGGACTTTGTGGTGGACTACTTCCCATCGCCGATTGACCGCGGCCCTGTTAAGGCGCAGAAGGGCGAGGAGACGGTCGAGGTCGAGGCCGGCGCCCCGTTTTCGGCGTTGTGCTTCAAGGTCATGGTCGACCCGTTTGTGGGCAAGCTCTCGTTTATCAGGGTGTACTCCGGGTCGCTTTCGTCGGAGGGCGCGTCGATATACAACGTGAAGAAGGGCGAGGAGGAGCGGCTGTCGAGCTTCAGGTTCATCACGGGCAAGGACGGCAAGGACGTGAAGGAGGTCATTGCCGGCGACATCGTTGCGATACCGAAGCTTCAGAGCACGAAGGTTGGGCACACTTTGGCGCTGAAGAGCGGAGCTCAGTGGCTTTTCCCGCACATAGAGTTTCCGGCGCCTGTGTACAGCGTTGCTGTGGTGGCCAAGAGCCGTGCGGACGAGGACAAGCTGGGCGGGGCTATAGCCCGCACTCTGGAGGAGGACCGCAGCCTGACCTTCGAGAAGAACGCCGAGACGCGGGACAACATCCTGTCTGGCATGGGTGACATGCACATCGACATCGTTTTGGCGAAGATGAAGGAGCGCTACGGCGTTGAGCTTGACGTGAGGACGCCGCAGGTGCCCTATCGCGAGACGATCAAGAAGACCGCGGAGGCCCAGGGTAAGCACAAGAAGCAGAGTGGCGGCCACGGCCAGTACGGCGACGTGAGCATACGCTACATCCCCTTGGAGCGCGGTGCGGGCTTCGAGTTTGTGGACAAGATCGTGGGCGGCGCCGTGCCGAAGAACTACATTCCGGCTGTGGAAAAGGGCTTGCGCGAGTACATGGTGAAGGGGCCATTGGCTGGCTTTCCCGTGGTGGACTTCAAGGCGGAGCTGTACTACGGCTCGTACCACGACGTTGACAGCTCGGAGATGTCGTTCAAGCTGGCGACGCGCCTGTCGTTCAAGAAGGGCATTATGGACGCCTCGCCCGTGCTTTTGGAGCCGATAATGAACGCCGCCGTGACCGTGCCGGACAAGTACATGGGCGACGTGATGGGTGACTTCAACAGCCGCCGTGGCCGCATCATGGGGACTGAGTCCCACGGCCACCTTCAGGTTGTGAAGGCGCAGGTGCCCTTGGCGGAGATGTTCCGTTACGCTATCGTGCTTCGCTCGATGACGTCCGGCCAGGGAAGCTTCTCGATGGAGTACTCGCACTACGAGGAAGTCCCTGGCGACATAGCAAAGAAAGTCATCGCGGCGCACAAGCAGGAAGAAGAAGAGGAGTAGGGCTTCGCGTTGCTCGCCCGGGGGAATTAGGGTGAGTGCGTTGCTTGTGTGGCGTGATGCGTGACACGGCTCATATTTTTGACCTTGTGTTGAAGCGGCTGATGAGGCTGTCGGGGCGGGCGGTGGTCTGCCTGATAAACGGGCTTTTCGGAACTCGCCACCCGCTCGACGCTTCGGTCGAGTATCCTAACGTGGAGACCGTGTCCGACGGTCTGCGCCAGCGGCTGTCGGACATGATGATCATCGTGAACAAGGTGCACGTCTACCATATCGAGGGGGAGGTGCGCTACAAGGTCGGGATAGTGCTGAGGATTTTTGAGTATGGCTACGCTTCGGCCATTAACTCTAAAGTCGTAAGCGGCGACGGCAGGGTCGTGGAGCTGACCTTTCCCGACGCTATAGT
>JAISUL010000016.1 GCA_031272145.1 Synergistaceae bacterium | reverse complement strand
TAATCCTCGTCCTTAAGGCCGATTAGGTACTCCACGGCCGCCAGGACGGTCAGCTTGTCCTCGGGGTTCCACTTCCGCTCAGCCCATAGGCTGGAGATTTCCCTGAGATAGCGGAACTTCATGCCCTCGTCGCCACCGCTCAGCCTCGCCTTCTTCATAGCGTAGAGCACAAGGCCCATCCTGTTGTCGCCATCCCGCAGAAGCTCGTCCGGCATCTCCATCACGTCGACGGTTACGTATTTGTAGATCACGACCACGCCGAACTCGCTCTCGAAGAAGTAGAACTCCGGCTCGCCCTTCGGCCTCGGGCCAATGATCAGCGCCACCACAGCGTATGGCTCAACGCCGTATATAAGGCGGATATACTCCTTATATAGGTACATACGTTCTGCGAGGTTGCCTCCGCCCTGGCCTTGAATCTCCATGTGGCACAGCGCCACCTTCTGGTCGCCCCCGGTCAGACGAATACTGGCAAGCACGTCTGCGCGCTTGGCCCCGCCCTTCGCGTCGAACGTGACCTTGGGGAACTCCGTGTTTAGGAATTCCGGCTCCGTGGACGTGTCCAGGGCCGCGCGCAGCTTTGGCAGGAGGAGCTCCAGAGCGTCCGTGAAGAACTGCGTCAGCGTCGTCTTCATGAGGTTGTCGTAGTCGATGCGCTGGCCCTTTTCCTTTTTATCCATATGGCACCGCCTCCTTTCGATGAGTTTAACGGGCAGGAACGAGTTGCCGGGGAGCTGCGGCGCGGGAGTGTGGCCTCTTGGGGGACTAGCCTCTCCCGCGCCGGTTTGTTTGCTGCCCTAAGCATCCGCCGTCAGACGAGCCTCAACCCGCCAATAACTCGACCTCGTTACGCGGCAGCGTAGTGCACTCGACCACGCTGTCGACGGAGAAGCCCTTACGCAGCATGTTGCGGGCAACCTCGGTGCGTTCTTCAGCACGGCCCTCTGCGCGGCCCTCAATGCGACCCTGAGCTATGCCCTTCTCCATGCCCTCGGCCGTGTACACCCTCTGGAACACAGACTCGTACATCTCACTCTCACCTCTATCCATAGACTCCATCAGCGAAGCCATGTGCTCCACGTACTGCTTCGCGTAATCCTCGTCCTTCAGGCCGATTAGGTACTCCACGGCCGCCAGGACGGTCAGCTTGTCCTCAGGGCTCCACTTCCGCTCGGCCCATAGGCTGGAGACCTCCCGAAGGTAGCGGAACTTCATGCCCTCGTCGCTCCCGCTTTGCCTCGCCTTCTTCATGGCGTAGAGCACAAGGCCCATCCTGTTGTCGCCGTCCAGGAGTAGCTCGTCCGGCATCTCCATCACGTCGACGGTCACGTATTTGTAGATCACGACCACGCCGAACTCGCTCTCGAAGAAGTAGAACTTCGGCTCGCCCTTCGGCCTCGGGCCAATGATCAGCGCCACCTTCTGGTCGCCCCCGGTCAGACGAATACTGGCAAGCACGTCTGCGCGCTTGGCCCCGCCCTTCGCGTCGAACGTGACCTTGGGGAACTCCGTGTTCAGGAATTCCGGCTTCGCGTCCATGTCCAGGGCCGCGCGCAACTTCGGCAGGAGGAGCTCCAGAGCGTCCGTGAAGAACTGCGTCAGCGTCGTCTTCATTAGGTTGTCGTAGTCTATGCGCGGCGCCTTCTCCTTCTCGTCCATTGTGCACCGCCTCCTTTCTTACATAGTATCACAACTGCGTGCGGGCTTTTGGCTGTCCTACTCCTATCACCGCCCGTGGGTATTTTCTTGGCCTTGAGAGGTGCGCGATCTTCTCCCACAGCACGAACCTGTGGCCGCCGTCGCCGTAAGGGATGACCTCCGGCGCTTTCAGGCCGAGCGCGCCCCAGTGTTTTCCTGTTCCGGCTATCTTCTCTATCTCCTCTATCTCGGCCTCCGCCTTCGGGCCTTTGAAGGCGAGCAGCCTGCCGCCTACCGCCACCAGGTGGGACAGATACTCGGCCAGCACGCCGGTGTGGGCCACGGCGCGGGCGGCGGCTAGGGCGTAACTCTCCCTCACACCGGGGCGCGCGGCGTACTCCTCGCACCTGGCCCAGACCACCGAGACGTTTTTTACGCCGAGAGCGGCTATTATGGCCTCCGTCGCGGTGCACTTCTTCCGAACCGAGTCAAGCAGGGTCACGGAGATGTCTGATCGGCATATCGCCCACACCAGGCCGGGCAGGCCGCCGCCGCTGCCGACGTCGATGACACGGGAGGGGCCGCATGGGAGGAACGGCAGCGAGCGCAGGCAGTCCATCACGTGAACGTCGTATATCTCGCCCGCGTCGCGCGTGCCGGTGAGCCTGATGGGAGAGGCAGATAACGCCCCCGCGTAACGGCGGAGAAGAGCGGTAGCTGCGGGGTCGGCTTGAAAAAATCTCTGATCGTCGGGCGCCATCTATTTTCTGACTACTCGGGCTGGGTTGCCCATGACCGTCACTCCGTCGGGAACTCGCGATATGACCACGCTGCCTATGCCGACTACGGAGTCAGCGCCGATTGACAGACCCTGAAGCACCTTTGCGCCCAGGCCGACCAGCGAGCGGGGGCCGACCGTTATTCCTCCGACGACGTCCGCGTGGGGCATCAGGGTGCAGAAGTCGCCTATGACGGTGTCGTGCCCGACCATCGAGCCGACGTTCATGAAGGCGCAGCGCCCCAGCACGGCGTCAACGGCCACGCTGCAAAACTGCGTTATCACCACGCCATCGGCCAGCGTGGCGCTCGCGTCGACGCGCGCCAGAGGGTGGATCAGGGTCGGGAACTCGATGTTCGGGTTCTTCGACAGGCGCAGGTAAAGCCTCTCCTTGGCGTGAGGGTCAGCGAAGCCGAACACGACTGCCGCGGGACGAGTAATGGAGGAAAGCACCGTCTCGCCTCCGACGACTTTGAGGCCGCTGACCTCCGCCCCTGGCTCCTTAGCGTCGTCTATGAAGCCAGCGAGGTTCCATTTGAGGCCATCGATGGCCCCCTCCTTAACCAGCGAGGCGATCTCGCGCCCGAGCCCTCCGGCGCCGTAGATGAATAAATCCGTCATTGGACGAACGCCTCGATGTCCCGCACGGAGCGAATTTCGGAGATCTTTTCTATCGGAACCTCCATACCGGCGTCGTCGAGCGCCATGACTATTTGAAGCGTCTTAAGCGAGTCCCAGCCGGCGACGGTCTCTACGGTCGAGTCCTCGGTGACCGGCGTGCCCAAGATGCCTGAGACTATTTCGATTATGCGAGAGTCCACGGTTATTCCTCCTCCAAGAGCGCGCCAAACGCGCCATAATAATTCTAGCATCTACTCTTGAGGAGGGGGAGCATGTCATCTGGGTCTGAGAAGCGGTCGGTTTCGTACCGCGACGCCGGGGTCGACGTCGACGCTGGGAACAGGGCCGTCGAGGAGATACGCGAGGCCGTTAGGTCGACCTACAGGCCGGAGGTAGTCGGGGACATCGGGGGCTTCGGGGGGCTCTTCTCGTTTGCGGCGGCGCGGGAAAAGTACCGCGACCCGATCCTCGTCTCTGGAACGGACGGGGTCGGGACGAAGCTGAAGGTCGCGTTCATGGCAAACCGCCACGACACTGTGGGCATAGACGCCGTGGCCATGTGCGTAAACGACGTTCTGGCTCAGGGGGCCGAGCCGCTGTTCTTCCTCGACTACCTTGCCGTGGGGAAGCTGGCGCCGCTTCAGGTGAAGGAGATAGTGTCGGGCGTGGCTGCCGGCTGCCGCGAGTCGGGCTGTGCTCTGATAGGGGGCGAGACCGCCGAGATGCCAGGGTTCTACGCACCCGGGGAGTACGACATCGCGGGCTTCTGCGTCGGCGTGGCCGAGAGAGACGCGCTGCTGCCGCGAGGGGTCGGGCCGGGCGACGCTCTGGTCGGGCTGCCGTCGAGCGGCCTGCACTCCAACGGCTTCTCTCTGGTCAGGAAGATATTCTTCGACATGGCCGGCATGAAGGTCTCTGACTTCGTCCCGGCGCTCAGCTCCACGCTCGGCGACGCGCTGCTCGAACCCACGCGGCTCTACCCCAGGGTAGTCCTGCCACTGCTGCAGGGGGGGCATGGGCAAGCAAAAGACCGTCTGGGGCGCGTCAAGGGTGTGGTTCACGTGACGGGCGGCGGCTTCCGCGACAACATACCGAGGGCTCTGCCTCCGGGCTCGGGCGCCAGGGTGCGGCTCGGCACGTGGCCGGTGCCGGAGGTCTTCCGGCTGATCCAGAGGCTCGGTGACGTCCCGGACCCGGAGATGTACGCGGTCTTCAACATGGGCATCGGGATGATCCTCATCACGGACGACGCTGACGCAGTCATAAACGACCTCGCCTCGAGGGGCGAACGCGCCTTCGCGATCGGCGAGGTGATACGAGGCACGGGCGTCGAGATGAACTGAGTAGCAAAGCAAAAGCAAAAACGCACGAGGCGCAGGGGGAAAAATTTCCCCTCCTGCGCCTTTGATTTTTTCTGTGTCGGTGGTATTATGGGGGAGAAGGTGTCAGGAAGTGTCATAAAGTAGAACGCGGTGGGAGATGTCGGGGATGTACATGGGGACTTATGAACATCGAATGGACGCGAAGTTCAGGCTCGTGCTGCCTGCCCGAATACGCGAGAAGCTGGACCAGGCAGATGGCCAGCTCCCGGCCGTGGCCGCGGTGGGGCTTGACCGGTGCGTCTCGCTCTACTCCGAGGAGGAGTGGCTCAGCTTCGCGGACAAGATACGGCGTCTCCCATTCTACTCGAACGCGAAGTTCCGCGACTTCGCCCGCGTGATGCTCGGCAGCGCCCACGAGGTGCCAATAGACGGCATGGGGAGGATCCTCCTGCCGCAGGTGCTGAGGGAGTACGCCATGCTCGAACGAGACGTCGTGATCAACGGCGTCAGCGACCACGTGGAGATATGGGACAAGGAGCGCTGGGCCGCGAAGTGGCGGGCCGGGCTCGACAACCTGGCCGAGATGGCCGAGGGGGTTGAAGGCCTATGAGCGCAGACGGTCTGCTCCCAGCCGTTCACGTCCCGGTCATGCTGAGGGAGGTGCTCGCGGCTCTGGCCTCCGATCCTCCGCGGGAGGGCTGGGCCGTCGTCGACTGCACGTTCGGCGGGGGCGGGTACTCGGCGGCGATTCTGGAGCGGTTCCCAGAGGCCCGCGTGCTGGCCATCGACCGGGACGAGGACGCCCTGGCTGCCGCTGCGGCCATAAGGGAGAGATACGCCTCGGGGTCGACTGACCCCTCGGGGTCGACTGACCCCTCGGGGTCGGCTGGCCTCCCACGCTTCGAGGCCTTCCACCTGAACTTCGGGGACATGGAGCGGGTACTCTCGGGGAGAGGGCCGTTTCACTCGTTCGTCTTCGACCTTGGGATGTCGAACATGCAGCTCGAGGACGCGGAGCGCGGCTTTTCGTTTCGGCTGAACGCGCCGCTCGACATGAGGATGGACAGGTCTGAACGCGCCCTCAACGCCGCGGCGGCCCTGCGAAGACTCCCCGAGTCAGACCTGGCGGATATATTTTGGCGCTACGGGGAGGAGAGGCACGCGCGGCGCATAGCCTCCGAGATAGAGAGAGGCAGGAAGAAGGGCGTCTTCATCGAGACCACCAACGATCTGGTCGGAGCGGTGCGAAGGGCAGTAAATAGCAAGGGCAGCAACGCTCACCCGGCGCGGCGCGTGTTTCAGGCGCTCCGAATCTTCGTCAACGACGAGCTGGGCGAGCTCGAGGCAGGGCTTGCCGCCGCCCGCAGGCTCGGCGGCGGCGACGGGGCGTTCGTGGCGGCGGTCTCCTATCACTCGCTGGAGGACAGGATAGTCAAACACACGTTCAAACTCTGGGCAGAAGAGCAAGTAGGGGCAGCGGTCATAAAAAATGGAAAGGCCTTCTCCATGCCCCAACCGGACGAGGTCGCAAAAAATTTCAAAGCACGCAGCGCGAAACTCCGCGTCTTCCGCCTAAACGCGCAGCAGGACGGTGAATAACATGAGAAAAAACGTTAATGGGTCAACAAAGCCCAAACTCAGACGGCGCTTTTCGTCGCGGACGCTGCTGGTCGCGGCGGTTGCCTTCATGCTCGTCATGGGGCTTGCCGTGTGCCGGTTTCAGGTGTTCAGGCTGGAGCG
>JAISUL010000015.1 GCA_031272145.1 Synergistaceae bacterium | reverse complement strand
AAGTTCCGCTATCTCAGGGAAATCTCCAGCCTATGGGCTGAGCGGAAGTGGAACCCCGAGGACAAGCTGACCGTCCTGGCGGCCGTGGAGTACCTAATCGGCCTTAAGGACGAGGATTACGCGAAGCAGTACGTGGAGCACATGGCTTCGCTGATGGAGTCTATGGATAGAGGTGAGAGTGAGATGTACGAGTCTGTGTTCCAGAGGGTGTACATGGCCGAGGGCATGGCCCAGGGTATGGCCGAGGGCATGGCCCAGGGTATGGCCCAGGGTATGGCCCAGGGTATGGCACAGGGCATAGAGAAGGGCATAGCCCAGGGCATAGCCCAGGGCATAGAGAAGGGCATAGCCCAGGGCATGGCGAAGGGCCGCGCCAAGGTCGCCCTTTCCATGCTCAATGACGGCCTTCCGCTGGAGACCGTGCGCAAGTACACGGGGTTCACCGATAGCGAGATCGCCAGGCTCAAGACGGCGGACGTGTAGGGCAGCAAACGAAACGGCGCGGGAGAGCGAGCCTCAAGAGGAGGCCGCACCCCCGCGCCGTAACTTCTGCCGCACGCGATGAAGACGACGCTAGCGCAGTTCCTCACGGACGCTCTAGAGCTCCTCCTGCCAAAGCTGCGCGCAGCCATGGAGCAGATGGTGCTGTGCCACATGGAGATTCAGGGCCATGGCGGAGGCAACCTAGTCAATATGAAGTTCCGCTATCTTCGTTAGGTCTCCAGCCTATGGGCCGAGCGCAAGTGGAACCCTGAGGACAAGCTGACCGTCATGGCGGCTGTGGAGCACATGGCTTCGCTGATGGAGTCTATGGATAGAGGTGAGAGTGAGATGTACGAGTCTGTGTTCCAGAGGGTGTACACGGCCGAGGGCATGGCCCAGGGTATGGCCCAGGGCATAGAGAAGGGTATGGCCCAGGGCATAGAGAAGGGCATAGCCCAGGGCATGGCGAAGGGCCGCGCCAAGGTCGCCCTTTCCATGCTCAACGACGGCCTTCCGCTGGAGACCGTGCGCAAGTACACGGGGTTCACCGATAGCGAGATCGCCAGGCTCAAGACGGCGGACGTGTAGGGCAGCAAACAAAACGGCGCGGGAGAGCGAGCCCAAAGAGGAGGCCGCACCCCCGCGCCGTAACTTCTGCCGCACGCGATGAAGACGACGCTAGCGCAGTTCTCCACGGACGCAGTCGCGCTCGCACGGCTCCGCCCGGCCGGGGGTGACCAGCAGATGGCGCTGTGCCACATAGAGTCATGGCCGCGGGGTCGAGCTATTGGCGGGTTGAGGTTCGCATGACGGCGGATACTTAAGGCATCAAACAGGCCGGCGCGGGAGAGGCTAGTCCTCAAAGAGGACGCGCCCCCGCGCTTTTGTTTTTGCCCCTGCCCTGGGGGCTTCCCCCCGGAAATCGGATCGCCAATCCCGAATGGAGTGCTCCCTTTTTTTTCAGCAATATTTACATAAAGCCAACTTGACAAAAGCTTGACTAAGCGCATGACGTGTGCTATGGTATTGCGGGGTGTGGCAGCGCATAGCCCCAAAAATTTCAGTAGGAGGCAGTTATCATGATGATGTACAAGACGATGTTACCCAAGGCACCCCCTAGCCCAAGGCCAGGCCGTGCCTCCTTCCTCTCTCCCCTCCGCCCCGCGTGCACGCGCGTGCGCGCGCTTCTGGTCTTTCTCCTTTTGCTGGCCATGCTGGCCCCCACCCCGGCATCGGCAGACATAAGCATCTCTGGTGGCGTGGAAGGTACCGACTGGCGATGGGACGGTGACGTCCTGACCATTATGCAGAACGGCACCTACACCATCTCCGGCTCTGGCCAGCGCGTATTCGTGCAGGGTGGCCTCAGCGTCGACATCACGCTCGATAACGTCAACATTGGTGGGCCAGGCTCACCCTTCGACATCGGGGACGGCGCCACGGTCTACCTCACGCTCTCCGGCGTCAACGCGCTGGGGGGCGTCGATAACAGGGTGATGTACGACGTCGCTTACGCCGGCCTGCACGTGCCTCCCGGTGCGACTTTGATCATCAACGGCGGCGGTTCGCTGACGGCGAGAGGGGCGAATGCGTATTTTGATGATTGGATTTTTGCTGGTGCAGCAGGCATCGGCGGCAACGGAGGCATCAACGTCGGCAGCCCCTACAACGACGCCGGTACGATCATCATCAACGGCGGCACTATAGAAGCCTATGGCGGCAACAAAGCTAATTATTATCAGGACAAAGGCGAAGGCGCAGGCGCAGGCATCGGCGGCGGCGGGAAAGGTGCCGTGAGCGAAATCACGATCCACGGCGGCACTATAACAGCCCAAGGCGGCAGCAACGAAGATTGGCCTGACGGTCATGATTGGGATGTGCATAATGTAGCGATCGGCCACGGCTACGGAGCGACTACGACTAACCCGCTAGTCGTCACGATCACCGGCGGCAACGTGGTGGCCACGTCCTATAAATCAAGACCAAGCAACATAGTCGGCGGAAACAACATAGGCGGCGGCACACAGAGCACGCTGGCTTTGGGCGGCGACGTCAGTGTGGATGCCACCGTCACGGTTGCGAACATCGCGCTGGCCGGGAACGTCACGCTGCATGGCAGTTTGACCATACCGGAGGGGTGTACTTGGCTGGGGTCGCTCCACTCCCCAGAGTCCAGCGGCGGGGCGCTGACGAGGTCGCTGACGATCGCTGGGGACGCTACGCTGACCAACAACGG
Source organism: Synergistaceae bacterium (assembly GCA_031272145.1). Lineage (GTDB taxonomy): Bacteria > Synergistota > Synergistia > Synergistales > Aminobacteriaceae > JAISUL01. The sequence goes on along the minus strand of JAISUL010000015.1, from coordinate 21,965 downwards.
GACGATTAAGGTATATCCCAGGTACACGCTCAACGGCGCTATAGCGACGGGCAGTGAGCGTGTGTACTATTCGCCGACAATATCCTTGCCGTCCACCATCACGGGCGGCAAAGTGAGGGAGCCATACTCTCCCTTGACGTTCAACGCGACCGGCGACACGTGGATCGAATGGACATGGGATGTTTTGCCAGCGGGCCTGACGCTTTCGCCAGTCGGCTCCGGCGCCAGCGCCACGGTGTCCGGCACGCCGACCGAGACCTCGGACGGCTTCCATCTGACGGCCACCAAACAGCGTGTATCACGACACGGTCTACGTGCCGCTTGAGGTGCTGCCGAACACCCCCTTGGCGCCGACCAACGTGAGAGCGACGCCCGGCGACAGGAAGGCCACGATCAGCTTCAACTTGCCGGCGGACGACGGCGGAGTAGCGATCACTGAATATATCGTCGAATGGAGTGCTGCTAGCGGCACCCCTAACACCAGTTCCTTTGATGCGTTCGGCGCTGCGTCCGGGCTCAGTCTGGACGGCCTGACGAACGGCGTTACGTACAGCGTAAAAGTCAAGGCCGTGAACTCCGTAGGAGCCAGCGATTGGTCGAGTTCGGTTTCTGTGACGCCGCAGACCATTCCAGGAGCGCCTCAGGACGTCACGGCAGTGGCCGGCAACGGAGAGGCCACGGTCAGCTTTGAGGCGCCGACGGATGACGGCGGAGCAGAGATCACTGGCTATGCCATCGAATGGAGCGCTAACGGCATCACCAACACCACCGACCTTTTTGAGCAGACCTCGTACACGCTGAACAACCTGACGAACGGCGTTGAGTACAGCATACGAGTCAAGGCCGTGAACCGCAATGGAGACGCGTGGTCGGCGGCGGTTTCGGTGAAGCCAGCGACCATCCCTGGAAAGCCTCAGGACGTCACGGCAGTGCCAGGCAACAGAACGGTCACGGTCAGCTTCAGCGCGCCGAATAACGGCGGCGAAGCGATCACCAGCTATATCCTCGAATGGAGTGCTAACGGCGCCGTCAACAGCAAAGACATTTCTGCGTCGGAGACCTCGTACATCTCGTACACGCTGAACAACCTGACGAACGGCGATGCGTACAGCATAAAAGTCAAAGCCGTGAACTCCGTAGGAGCCAGCGATTGGTCGGATTCGGTTTCGGTGACGCCTTCGACCGTCCCAGGAATGCCTCAGAGTGTCAGTGCGACTGCCGGCGACGGCAGCGCCACGGTTTACTTCAGCGAGCCGGAGAGCGACGGCGGCAGCGCCATAACGGGCTACGTCGTGACTCCGATCCAAAACTCAACCCTTGGCGCGGAGATCCCGGTGACGAGCAGTCCCTACACGGTGGGCTCGCTGACGAACGGGACTGAGTACACGTTCAAGGTAGAGGCGGTCAACGGTGTGGGCAGAGGCCCGGCAGCGGTGACGGCAGCGGTGACGCCGTCGGAAGCGCCGTCTGGCGACACGGTGGTTCCCGAAAAGCCTAAGGACGCCACGGCAGTGGCCGGCGACGGAGAGGTCACGATCACCTTCGATGCGCCGGAGGGCACGGTAACGGGCTATGTGATTACCATATACGTGCCTGACGAGAACAGGCTGAGGGTGCAGGTAGGTGAGGTTACTGCAGAGACAAGCCCGGCAACCGTAACCGGCCTGACGAATGGCACTGAGTACTTCTTCGCGGTTAAGGCGTGGAACTACTCGGCCGCCACCAACGGTCTGGTCTACAGCGATGTGGTGTGGGCCAACGGCGGGACATCGGTGAAGCCGACCGATGGCACCGCGTCGGACAAGCCTGGTGACTCGGGCAACACGGACAATTCGAGCGACACGAACGACTCGAACAAGCAGGACAACCAGGCCGGACAGAGCGATGAGGGCGGCGGCGGCAGCTGCGACGTGGCTGGGGCCGGTGTGTTTGCTCTAGCGCTGCTGTGCGCGTACGCTTGGGGGCTCAAGAGGAGGTAGACCCCAGAAGGTCTTAGGCCACGGCCTAGTTATGTGGAACCAAGCGCGGGGGGTTTACCCCCGCGCTTTTTGCGTCCGCCCGTGCTGCCTCCTTTTCGCGCGTGCGGACGTGCTTGCGCGGCTTCATCTGCTCAAGGGTGTCCGGAAGGGGTCGGGGTCTTAGACCCCTCTCAGACCCCAAGGTGGTGCTGTGCCATGTGGAGATTCAGGGCAAGGGCGGCGGCAACTTAGCCGAATCTTTTCCGCGAGGATGCAGAAGTATAGGGAGTACATCCACCTTACATACGGCGTGGAGCCGGACGTGGTGATAGTGGTGATCATTGGCCCGAGGCCGAAGGGCGAGCCGGTCTCCTACCTCTTCGAGAGCGGCTTCGGCGTGCGTGTGGTATATGAGTACGTTAACGTCGACGTTCTGAAGATGTCGGACGACGATCTGCTGGCGGGCGACAACAGGATGGGGCTTGTGCTCTACGCCATGAAGAAGGCTAGGCTTAGCGGGGACGACGAGGGGATGAAGTTCCGCTACCTCAAGGAGCTCTCCAGGCTATGGGCGCAGCGGAAGTGGGCGCGAGAGGACAAGCGTATGATACTATTGGCCCTGGACTATCAGATGCAGCTGAGTGACCGGGGCTACAGGCGGCAGCTGGCCGACTATGTGGACGAGTTGACCGAGGCTGCCGGGAAGGAGGAGAGAAAGGTGTACGTTTCCATATTCGAGGAAGTCTACACGGAAAAGGGCATGCAGAAGGGCATGGCGCAGGGTCGCGCCGGCCTGTCCCCGCAACATGCTCCGCACGGGGCTTTCCGTCGACAGCGTTGTCGAATACACCGACTTGCCGCGCAGCGAGGTCGAGTCGTTGGCGGGTTGTTGAAGCTCGCCTGCCGAAGCAGAAGGACGCCCGGACGCAAGGGCAGCAAAAAAGCGGCGCGGAGGCCGCACCACCGCGCCGCTTGCTAATGTCAGCTTCCCTCTAGGGAGCTAAGGCTTTTTGATGCCTAAGACATCTTCTTCCGAGGATTATTTTGCGTGGCGCAGCCTCCGCTCTTTACGGAGCAGACGGTCAGCGAGGACGGCTAACGTCAGTGACGTCGACGCTGGCGGCCGGCCTCTCTAGGCAGCGTCACGGCGGCTATCGTGTTATTTCTGAACGACATCCGCGTCTCCCTGAGATCGTTCTTGACATCGGCTCTGAACTCGTTAACGGTCTTGTCCAAGGCCACGACTTTGTCGTTGAGCGACTCGATCTTCGCCGTCAGGCGATCCTCTACGCGTCCCAGTTTCTCGTCCATAGTGCTGCACCTCCTTCTTCATACTACTCCCGCGCGTCTATTTGTCAATTATTCGCGAGCGACCTCGCCAGCCCGCTGCCGCCGAGTCCGGCCTTTTTCAGCGCGGTCAGCGCCGCCTTTCTGTTGCGCGGAAGGCGGTGCTGCAGCAGCGCGCGCTGCTCTCGGCGCTCGGCGTCGCTCCGCGGTACGTAAACACTTTCGCCGGTGAAGGGGTCTATGCCCGTGTAGTACATGCACGTCGAGAGGCTGCCGGGCGTGGGGATGAAGTCCTGCGCCTGCTCGGGGCAAAAGCTTAGCTCCGCCGCGAACATGGCCAAATTTACCGCCTCGTTCAGGCCGCAGCCCGGGTGGGAGGTCATGAAGTACGGCACCAGGTACTGCTTTTTTATGCCAAGCGCCTCGTTCGTCTCGCGGTAGAGCTGCGCGAACCTTCTGTACAGGTCAATTGCACCCTTGCGCATCAGGCGGAGCACGGACGGGGCGGCGTGCTCAGGCGCCACCTTCAGCTGGCCGCTGACGTGATACTGGCACAGCTCCCTCAGGAACTCCATCCCCCTCTCGCCGTCGGCAAGAACGTAGTCATACCTTATGCCCGACCTCACGAAGACCTTCTTGACCCCCTTTATCGATCGAGCAGCTTTAAGCAGGGCGATGTAATCCTCGTGGGACGCGTCGAGGCTGGGGCACGGTTTGGGGAAGAGGCAGTTCTTGTTTGGGCAGAGGCCACGGAACAGCTGCTCGCGGCACGACAGGTGGCGGAAGTTCGCGGTCGGGCCGCCTATGTCGTGGACGTAGCCCTTGAAGCCCATAGTCCGCGTCATGGCCTCGACCTCGCGCAGGATCGACCCGCGGCTCCGAGCCTGAACGACGCGCCCCTGATGCTCCGAGATGGCGCAGAACGCGCAGCCGCCGAAGCAGCCGCGGTGGCTCACAACGCTCCACCTGACCTCCTCCAGAGCCGGAATATTTTCGTTCCTAGCGCCGTACATCGGGTGCGCCGTGCGCGCGTAGGGCAGATCGTAGACCTCGTCCATCTCGGCCTCGGACAGAGGCGCAGCGGGAGGATACTGGATTAGGGTGCGCCTCCACTGGCCGTAGCGCTGAACCAGCGATCTGCCCCGGATGGGGTCCTGCTCTCGGGCTATTATTTTGAACATCTCGGCAAACGCGCCCTTGTCATGCGCCACCCTGTCCCACGCCGGAAGCTCGATGCATGGAGAAGGGAAAGAAAATGGGTCTTCGTCTTTTTTAACGACGCACGTTCCGCGTATGCCGAATAATGGTTGGGAGTTCCGAAGCAATATTGCGGTCTCGGTTATCTGGCGCTCGCCCATGCCGTAGACCAGCAGGTCGGCCTGTGAGTCCAAAAGAATTGAGCGCCGCACGGAGTCCGACCAGTAGTCATAGTGGGCGAAGCGCCTCAGTCCGGCCTCGACTCCGCCGATTATGATCGGGATGTCACCCCATATCTCGCGCACCTTTTGGCAGTATACGATCGTCGCTCTGTCCGGGCGTCTGCCGACGGCCCCGTTTGGGGAGTAGGCGTCGGTTCGCCGCGCCTTGCGGGACGAGGTCAGCTTGCCCAGCATGGAGTCGAGGTTGCCGGCCCCCACCAGCACGCCGAGGCAGGGGCGCCCCATCACGAGGAAGTCGTCCGCGCGGCGCCAGTCCGGCTGCGGGACTATCCCGACGCGGAAGCCATTATGCTCCAGCACGCGCCCGATGATCGCCGCAGCGAAGGACGGGTGGTCTACGTAGGCATCGCCAGTTATGAAAAGGAAATCCAAATATGCCCAGCCGCGAGCATCCATCTCAGCGCGGCTTACGGGAAGAAATTTATGGTCGGGGCGAGAGGATTTGAACCTCCGACCTCTTGGTCCCGAACCAAGCGCGCTAAACCAGACTGCGCTACGCCCCGCCTTCTTTCCCAAGCTTAACACTCGCTTCCGGAAAAGTCAAGGCTGATTTTTCGCACGGCCTCGTTCAAAGCGTCGAGGCTGCCGCCGTTGTCTATCACGTAGTCCGACATAGCGGCGCGCTCCCGGGCGGGCAGGAAGAAGCCCTCGCGGCGGGTCAACTCCTCCTCGTCCCAGCCGCGCTCGGTGCAGCGTGCGAGCCTGACGCACCGCGGGGCCATAACGAACACCGCCCTCATGTTCCCGCGGCGCCTGCCGCTCTCGAACAGGAGCGGTATCTCCGCGACGCAGAGAGCCCCTGCCTCCTCGGCGCGGCGGTCTATCTCGCCCATCACCAGGGGGTGTATGACCGACATCAGCCAAGCGTACTCGGCCTTGTCCGTGAATATCCGCGCCGCGACCTCGGCATGGCGAACCGTCCCGTCGTCGTTCAGCACGCCCACGCCCCAGCGGCCCGAGGCCAGGTCGGCCATTGCGCCCGTCTTCCAGAGCGACGCCACTATCGCGTCGGCGTCGATCAAGGGCGCGCCGAGGGCAGCCGCCAGGAGCTTGGCGGCCGTGGACTTACCCGCCCCAACTTCGCCTGTAACGGCCAAAACCATGCTTCTCACGCTCCGAATAAGGAGAGGGAATATCGTCTCTGCGCCACCTGTCGTCCCTTGTTTTCAACTGCTCGGGCACCTCGTCGAGGAAGCGCGAGAAGCCCTTGCTGTGAGTCGCCCCGTAGAGCCTGCGGTTCTGAGCCGCCGTGATGTAGAGCCGCTCCTCGGCCCTCGTCATGCCGACGTAGCACAGCCTGCGCTCCTCCTCGAGCTGCTCGGGGCTTTCCTGAGCGCGGTAGTTGGGGAATATCTCCTCCTCCATGCCGACCAGGAACACGACGGGGAACTCCAGCCCCTTGGCCGCGTGCAGCGTCAGGAGGTTCACGACTCGGCGCTCGTCAGGGTCGTGCTTGTCCGCGTCGGTGAAAAGCGCGGCCTCGGCGAGGGCGCGGGCCAGGTCGGAGCCGGCAGGGACTATCGACCGGAGCTCCATAACGTTGTCTATTCTGTCCTCCCAGTCATCGGGGCAGGAGTTACGAAGTATCTCCTCGTAGCCCATCTTGTCCATGATGTGGTCTATGACCGCGCCGATCTCGCCTGACACGGAGAGCAGCGCCGCCATGCGACCCGCCAGCGCCGCGAGGTTCTGTCCTGCCTGACCCTTGACCGGCGGATGGATTGCGAGGCCTAACCAGAAGTCCGCGACTTCCGCGGTCTCGGCCAGAGGAAGCGACGCGACCCATGAGATGTACTCTTCGATTTTTTTAGGCCCTAATCCGTTAATCATGAGTTTGGCCACGCGCTCGAACGATGTCCTGTCGCGGGGGTTCAAGGCGAGCCTCATGACGGAGAGCACGTCGCGCACCTCGCGCCTCTCGTAGAAGGCAACGCCGCGCACGACTCTGTACGGGATGCCGGCGGACAGGAACTTTTGCTCGTAGAGGCGGCTCATGGCGTTCTGGCGATAGAGCACGGCGAAGTCACCGTAGCTGTATCCGTATCCTGCGGCCAGCCTCCTTATCTCGTCGGTAACGAAGTCGGCCTCCTGCAGGTCGGTCGCGGCCCGCATCTCGTAGACCTTTTCGCCGTCCCCGCGCGACGTGCGCAGGTTTTTCTCCTTGCGGCGGGCGTTGTTGCGTATCAGGGCGTTCGCTGCCTCAAGTATGCTGCCTGTTGAGCGGTAGTTCTCGTCCAGCACTATCACGCGGGCCGGCATAACCTTACCCGCCTCGTCTTTGCGCAGGAAGTCGTTCTCGAAGTTGAGGATCATGCCGACCTCCGCGCCGCGCCAGCCGTATATCGACTGGTCTGGGTCGCCTACCACCGTGATTTTGCTGTCGCCGGTCAGCTTTCGCAGCATCTCGTACTGCATTCGGTTCACATCCTGGTACTCGTCCACCAGCAGACGGTCGATTCGGCCACGCTCGCGGTCCCTCAAGGCTACGTCGGCGGTCAGCAGCTTCGTAGGGATCAGCAGCAGGTCGTCGAAGTCCACAGCGTTGTTCTCGCGCAGTCTTTTCTCATATATATAGAAGAGGTCGAGGTAAAGCCCCTCAAGTATATGAATTCCGGCGGGCTGCGGCGTCCACGCGGCTTTTTCGTGCGAGATGGCGTCGAGGACTGAGGCTGGGTCTATGTCCTTCGTGTCTATCTTGGCGTCCTTCATTATCTGGGCGACGAGGGCGCGGCTGTCCGCTCTGTCGTAGACGGCGAAGCCAGGCGCTACGCCTAGTTTAGAAGCCTCGACCGAGTTGCGGAACAAAAAGCGCAGGCCGAACGCATGGAACGTCCCAAGCTGCACATTATCAGCGTCGCTGGGCAGGAGGTCTGCCACGCGCTTGCGCATCTCGTCCGCGGCCTTGTTGGTGAACGTCACGGCTAAAATTCGCCGAGGCCGGGCGCGGCCCGACGCGGTCAGCCACGCTATTTTGTGCGTAAGAACCCTGGTCTTGCCGCTGCCAGCCCCGGCCAGCACCAGAAGCGGCCCGTCGTCGTACTCGACTGCCTCCCTCTGGCGCGGCGAAAGGCGCGAGAGTATCTTGTCCGCCTCGCCTGATGTGCCTCTGTTCATGCTCATACCCCTGTTTGCGCGAAATAGTCCTGTATGCCCTCCGCCATCGCCTCGGCTATCCTGCTCTGATAGCCGGAGTTGGCCAGCAGGGCGGCCTCCTGACGGTTGGTTATAAATCCCGTCTCCAGCAGCACAGCCGGCATAGCGGCGCCCCTCAGCACGAAGAACGGCGCCTGAGCGACCCTCTTCATAGGCAGGCCGTTCTTGTTGCCCTGCTGAAAGAGCTTCTCCGCCGCCGCCGTGCTCTCGCTTATCTTGTTGTTCTGACGCATGTCCCCAAGTATGCGCAGCAGCAGCTCCGTCTTGCGGTCTGACGCAGCGGCGTCCCCCTTGTCCTCAAGGTACTCGCGGTTCTCTATCTTCGCCAAGTTCAGCGCGTCCTTATCCGTCGGGAGCGCCATCAGGTATATCTCGAACCCAACGGCGTTCTTGCCAGCGGGCAGGGCGTTTACGTGCACGCTGACGAACATATCCGCGCGGGCGTTGTTCGCTATGGCCGTGCGGGCGGCGAGAGTCAAGTACACGTCGGTTCTTCTCGTCATCTTCACGTCGAAACCCCGGTTCTTCAGGGCCTGTTCGAGCTTCAGGGCGATAGACAGGTTGATGTCCTTCTCCCTGAACCCGTTGCCTACCGCCCCGGCGTCGTTTCCGCCGTGCCCGGCGTCGATCACTATAAGGGGCTTTTTACTGCTTCCCGTCGAAATCCTGTCCTGCACCGCGGCCTGGGCATCCGACATCGCCGGTGCGCCGGATATGAAGTCGAAGACCACCCTGCGCGGGCTGTCCAAAACCAGCTTCTCGACCTTGGCCGCCGGAGCGGAGAAAACAATGGTAATGCTTCCATCTTTGCCGCGCGACGCCTCGGCCTTCACGTTGTCGTATGGCGCCGGCAGGCCAGGCAGGTTCTCGGCGCCCTTGGGGAACGAGACCGATATAACTGCCGTGCCTTTGGCGCTGGGGAGGGCCTTAACTTCCGGGTTGGTTCCGTCGGAGCAGTCGGCCACGACGCGGATCTTCTCGCGCGAAATGCTCCACCGAAGCCCCAGCACCTCATTAGGAGCGGTATTCGGCGCAGCCGGAGTAGTTTGCGCAGCCGGAGTAGTTTGCGCAGCCGGCGCAACGGGCGTGACCACGGGCTTAGCCACTGGCGCAGCCGACGCAGTCGGAGCAGTTTGCGCAGCCGTGGCAACGGGCGTTACTGCGGGCGGGGCTGCTGGCGTGACCACTGGCGTTACTACTGGCGTGGTTACCGCTGGCGTGACAGGCGCGGCTGGTTTTACTACTGGTTCTCGTTCTCCTACGGAGAGCCGCAACCCGTTTCCGGCGTAGCGCTTGAATAACGCGAACAGGGAGTCGGAGTCGAGCCACCAGCGGTCGTTTTCCACGTATGGCGCGGAGTATAGCGGGATTAGCCTCTGGTTGTCCCATGCTGCTACGGCGTTCTTGACTATCCTGAACTCGTCGCCGCCGTTCGTCAGCACGAGCTCCTCGCCGTACACGGAGGATTTTAATCCGAGCAAAGCGGCGGCGGCGGCGACCGACACGTCAGTGCCGCTCTTGCCAGCCGTGACCGGCACGTCGCCTAGCACGACGCTGCCGTTGTAGAGCGTGGCTCCCTCCGCGCGCGAGAAGACCAGTAAGGCAAGTGCGAAAAGCGCGGGGAAAATGCCAAAACACCGCGCCGCCCTTGACATTAAAGAGAGCCGTACTCCTCTGCTATGACCTTGGCCGCTGTCTCAGCCTGTTCGCGGCTGACGTCGAGGTGCGTCACGAGGCGGAACGAGTCCGGGGCGCTCTTGTTGAACACGACCCCGCGCCTCAGGCAGGCTGAGCGAAGCGCGTCCGCGAGTTCCGCGCTCTTGGCCTTGAAGTAGATCATGTTCGTCGGGCGGGCGGCGCTTGAGACCGTTATCCCCGCATTTTTAAGGATGGCGCCTATGAGGGCGGCGTTCTCGTGGTCTTCGCGCAGGCGTGCGACGTTGTGCTCCAGGGCGTAGAGCCCTGCCGCCGCGACGATCCCGGCCTGGCGCAGGCCCCCTCCGACCTTCTTCCGCCAGAACCTGGCTCGTTCAATGAAGTCGCGCGACGCGCATATGAGGCTGCCCATCGGCGCGCCCAGGCCCTTGGAGAGGCATATTTGAACCGAGTCCATGCCCTGCGCCATCTCCGAGGCGTTAGTTCCGAACGCTGCGGCGGCGTTGAATATTCTTGCCCCGTCCATATGGACGGCGAGCCCTCGCCCGTGAGCCCAATCGGCCAGAGCGCGGGTCTTCTCCGGAGCGGACGCCTGACCCCCGGCGCGGTTGTGCGTGTTTTCGAGGCAGAGCAGGCGCGCGCGCGTGAAGTGCACGTTCGTGACGTCCGGCACGGCAGGGTCGAGGTCGGCTAACGCCGGCAGGCCGGAGGCGTCGTCGACTGGGATTGGGAAAATCCCGCCCAGCGAGCAAAGCCCTCCGCCCTCGAAGTTGAGTATGTGCGCGCCCCTGCCGATGATGACGGAGTCGCCGTGCCCGCAGTGGGTGAGCAGCGAGACGAGGTTCCCCTGAGTGCCGGAGGTCACGTAAAGCGCCGCCTCCTTGCCGAGAAGCTCGGCGGCGGTGTGTTCGAGGCGGGCGACGGTGGGGTCCTCGCCGTACACGTCATCGCCGACCTCGGCCTCACTCATGGCCTTGCGCATCGCGGCGCTGGGCTTGGTGACGGTGTCGCTCTTGAGGTCTATGGGAAATGAAACCATAACTTCCTCCTGTTTTTTATTTACGTTTTTACAGGCCGCCGCACAGGGCTGCCCACGGAAGCAGGCCATCGCTCACGGCCACGCCGGGCGACGACACGTGGTGCGCGCCGCCGTGGAAGTCCGATCCGGCGGTGGGATACAGGCCGAAGCGCTCGGCAAGCGAGAGGCAGCAGAGGACGTCCGTGGCGCTAGCCCGCGCGAACCAGCACTCCAGGCCCCACAGCCCGGCGTCCTTGAGCCGCGTCAGGACGTCCGGCAGGTCTGCCTCCAGGTTGGGCGTGGTTTGGATCGGGTGCGCCATGACCGGCAGACCGCCTGCCCCGCGTATGAGGCCGATCCACTCCTCGGCGGTGGGCAGGCGCCTGGGGAAGTAGGCCGGAGCGCCCTTCTTGAGGTAGAGGTCGAACGCGGCCTTAACGTTCGGGACGTAGCCCTTCTCCCACATGATCATCGCTATGTGGGGGCGTCCGACGACCTCCGAGCCGGCGCGCTCGGCTGCCTCCTCCGTCGTGACGCTGAAGCCCATGGAGCGGAGCCGCTCGCATATGAGCAGGTTGCGCATGACTCGCTCCTCGCGGCAGGACTTCAGCGCGTCCGCCAGGGGGGCGTTTTTCATGTCGAAGCGATAGCCCAGAATGTGCAGGACGCTCCTGTTGGAGGCGGCCACCTCCACGCCGACCACGCCCCGTATAGACGCGCCGCGGCAGGCGGACAGGAACGCGTCCACCCCCGCCGCCGTGTCGTGGTCGGTCAAGCTCGCGACCGAGACGCCGCGCTCCTTCAGCCTCCGCACAAGCTCGTCCGGCGCCAGAGCCCCGTCGGAAAACGAGCTGTGAAGGTGAAGGTCTATCTTCAGCATCAGCCGCTATTCTTTGCCGGCGTCCTCGATCAGTATCTGGTCGAGGTCGAAGAGCAGGTTTATGTCCAAAAGCAAAATCAGCCGCCCGTCCGCTGGCTTGGCCACCCACATCACGTACCGCTTGTCCATCGCGGTGGAAAGCTTCGTGGCGGCCTCCAGCTGGGCGTCGTAAATCGTCCTCACCTCGCGCACCGAGTTCACGATTATGCCGAACGTGACCTCGCTGACCGAGAGCACCACTATGCGCGCCTCGTCCGTCAGGGGCGTGGACGGCATGTCTATCTTGAGCTCCATGTCGAAAACCGGAACGATCGTGCCCCTCAGGTTGATCACGCCGCGGATGTAGTTCGGCGCGTTGGGCACTCGCGTTATGAAGGGCGGAACCCTCACTATCTCCTTGACTATGTTGACGTCCACCCCGAAGTCCTCGCTGCCGAGCGTGAACACCAGATTGATGTGCTCAGCGCCGAGCGATTCCAAGTCGATGTCCTTCGGCGCGACGACGGCCTCCTCAACCCTCGCAGCCATTTTACGCTACCCCCCAATGTTGTCTTCGTGTTGACACAAGCGCCGGTATGTCCGACCGCGCTTACATTATAGCAGCCCGCGCAATATAATGGACTGAAAACGCCCCCCTTCCCCGCTTGCGGGGAAAATGCGCACGGGGCGGCAAGGACGGTGTTATCGATGGCTTTGTTCGACACGGATATAGACATCGCGGTGCCTGGGCTGCGGGACGTGGTGCCGCCCAAGATGGTTCGCGTGCGTCAGAGGCTGGAGGAGCGCGAGGAGCCCGACCCGGAGGGAGAGATCGCGAGGGGGATAGCGGCCCTCGGCATTGGCTCGCTCGCTGGACAAGGCTCGCTCGCTGGACAAGGCCAGCTCGCTGGACAAGGCTCGCTTGCGGGGAAGAGCGTCGCGGTCACGGGCGGCAGCCGCGGCATCGCGGACTACGCCCGCCTCATGAGGGCGATCGTCTCGACGCTGAAGGACATGGGGGCTAGGCCGTTCATCTTCCCCGCGATGGGCAGCCACGGAGGCGGGACGGCGGAGGGCCAGAGGGCGTTGCTGGCGCGCTACGGGGTGACGGAGGAGACGATGGGCGTCCCGGTCATGGCCTCGATGGAGACAGTGGTCATCGGCCAGCTCCCCGACGGGACGAAGGTGTACTGCGACAGGCTCGCGTGGGAGGCCGACGGCATAGTCCTGTTCAACCGCGTGAAGCCCCACACGGACTTCAGGGGGGACTGGGAGAGCGGGCTCCTCAAGATGTGCGCGATAGGCGCCGGCAAGCACAACGGCGCGACCGCCACGCACCGCGTCGGCTACATGCGCTTCGCAGAGCAGGTGGAGGCGGTTGGGCGCTTCTTCTTGGAGCACGCGAAGGTGCTTTTCGGCGTGGCCAGCGTCGAGAACGGGCGCGAGCGCGTCATGAAGGTCGAGGTCATTCCCGCCGCGTCGATCCCGGAGCGGGAAAAGGAGCTCCTCGTCCTGGCCAAAAAGAGCATGGCGCGCCTGCCGTTCAAGGAGATAGACGTGCTGATCGTGGAGGAGATAGGCAAGGACATCAGCGGGACATGCATGGATCCGAACGTGACGGGACGGGTCGGCACGAGGGGCATGGTCTTCGGCGACGCGCCGAACGTGGGCTGCCTGGTGGTCTTGGGCCTGACCGAGGCGACGCACGGGAGCGCTATTGGCATCGGGGAGGCGGACGTCACGATTCGCAGCGCCGTCGCGGACGTAGACCTGTCCCAGACGTATATCAACCACGTCACGGCCGGCAGCATAGGCGGGGCGTCCATCCCCCTGGTCGCGAGGGACGAGGAGGAGGCAATAAGGATCGCCCTCTACTGCGTGCCGCCGCGCATCGGAGGCCCGAGGGTCGTGAGGATAAGGAACACGCTTATGCTGGAGGAGTTCGAGGTCTCGGAGAACATGCTAGATGACAACCTTCAGCGCGTCTGAATCTTTTCCGCGGCGAGCCACTTTTTGAGCACTCCGTAGAGCTCGCGGAGTTCCACGGGCTTCGTGATGTAGTCGTTCAGGCCGCATCGGAAGCCCTCCTCCTTCTCCTCCTTCATGGCGTTGGCCGTAACCGCGACAATGGGCAGGCCATCCATGCCAGGCAGAGCCCGTATCTCCTTCGTGGCCTGGAGGCCGTCCATGACGGGCATCTGCATATCCATGAAGATCAGGTCGACCGTCTGGCCCGACGCGACGACGTCCACGGCCTCGCGCCCGTTGTTGGCTATGATGGTCTTGACCTTCGACGGGGCTATCAGCTCCTCGAGGATGGTCTGGTTTATGAGGTTGTCCTCGGCTATCAGAACCGTCTTGCCGCCGAGGGCCAATTTTGCGAAGTCCTCCTCGGCTGGCTCGGCCTCGGCGGCGGCTGCGCTGCACTTGGGCAGGGACAGGTTTATATGAAACGTTGTCCCTACTCCGGCCTCGCTCTCGACCGCTATGGTGCCCCCCATGAGCTCGATTATCGACTTGCTTATGACGAGGCCGAGGCCTGTGCCGCCGAACCTCCGCGTGATGGAGGCGTCGGCCTGAGTGAATGGCTGGAACAGGCGCGCCTCCTGCTCCGGGCTTATGCCTATGCCGGTGTCCGACACGCTCACGGCAAGCGTGACGCTCGACTCGTCCTCTTGAGCCGCGCGGCACCCGACCTTCACGCCGCCCTCCTGAGTGAACTTGATCGCGTTCGACAGCAGGTTGTTGAGCACCTGGCCGAAGCGCAGCGCGTCCCCGACGACGTACTCCGGCGCCGAGAACGACAGAGCCAGGCTCAGGGACTTTGCCTCGGCAGCGATCTGGTGCACGGCGATGGCGTCCTCAAACGTCTTCCTGATGTTGAACGGGGCTGCCTCAAGCTCCAGGCGCCCGGCCTCGATCTTCGATATGTCCAGGATGTCGTTTATTATTCCGAGCAGGCTGCGGGCCGCCGTCTGTATCTTCTCCAGATAGCTCCGCTGCTTCGGGGTCATGCCGCGCTCGCGGAGCGAGAGGTGCGCCATGCCTATGACGGCGTTTATGGGGGTCCGTATCTCGTGGCTCATGTTGGCCAGGAATTCGCTTTTCATTCGGCTGGCCTCCCGCGCCTGCCTGATGGCCGCCTGCAGGGTCTCCACCAGCTTCGCCAGAGCCCTGTTCAGAACCCCAAGCTCGTCCGTCGCGTCGCCGGGGCTCTCCTTGACGGTAAGCTTCAGGTCGAGCTCCCCGTCGGAGACCCGCTGCGCGTACTCTATGAGCGACAGAAGCACGCCGATTATCCCGTTGGCTATGTGGGTGACGAGCACCGAGACCACGTAGAGGGCGCCCACGCCTATGACGAGCACGGTTATCCCGACCTGCCGGGCCGAGGAGAAGACCTCCGACCTAAGTCCGTTCGTTATGATGAGCCAGCGCGTGGTCGGCTCCAGCCGAGCGTAGCCCGTGTACTCCTCGCCGTCCAGGGCGTAGTTCACATGGCCCCCGTCCTTGCCAACCGATGACATCTTCTCGTAGAGCTCGGGGAAGAGGGCGTCCTTGTTGCCCATGATGGCCTTGTCCCTGTGGGCGGCGAACATGCCCTCCGGGGTGAGCAGCGTCGTGAAGATCGGGTCGGATTCGTTGTACTCCACGACGGAGGGCAGGTCGGAGATTATCATGGCAGCCCCCACGATCTCGCCGTTCGTGTAGACGGGGCCGGCGGCTATGCAGCTCAGCTTCTTCGTGATCTTGCCAATCGAGAAGCTGTCCAGCACGAACAGGCCGCTCAGGGCGCTGCGCACCGCGGCTCTGTCTATGAAGGACTTTTTCTCGAAGCTCCTGTTGCTGGCGACGACGCACACCCCGTTTTTGTCCATGATGAGCACGTCGCGCAGGTAGTCGTTGCCCTGCACCATGATGGAGATCCACTCCATAGCGTCGTCGTGGCTGTCTTTGCTGGATTTGCCTGCCTGGGGAGCTTGCTTCCCCCCATTGAACAGGCCGTCCAGATATGGGTCGGACACGATGTTCAGCATGTACGACGAGAGGGACTTGAACAGAAGCGACATGGAGGACATGACCCTGTTCGTCTCCGAGCGGGAGACCACGGCTATTGCCTCCTCCATCGCGCGGGTGGCGGATTTGTACGTGTACCACGACAGCAGAACGGTCATGGCGAACACGCCCGCGAGGAAGGGGATCAGCAGTCTAGCGCGGATGCTCTTCATACGCTTGCGTCCCCGCTCGCCAACAACTTGTCGTTTAGTCCTTCTCGGCCAGTTCTTTCCAGAAGCGCAGCGCACCCGGGTGCGTGGCCAGGCCATCCGGAACGGCGGTCTTCTGGTCGAGCCGTCCGTAGTCCGCGACGGTCCTGGTTATGACAGCCCTGTCCTCCCAAAGGGCATTCGCCATGCCGTATACGAGGTCGTCGGGCAGGTCTGCCCGCGTGATGAGGCACGTGTAGTCCCCCAGCGTCTCCACCGGATCCGACACGTTCTTGTACTGGCCCGCCTCGATGACGTGCACGACGGTCTTGAACTTGCCCGCCAGGGTGCTGAGCACCTCTTTGCGCATCGGGAGGATTAGGACGTCCGTCGTGCCCTCTATGGCGTGGATGAGCGGCACGTCGACGCCGGCGGAGTAGGCGAAGCAGTCGAGCGCGCCGTCCGCTATGTCGTCGGCTATCTCGGCGTAGTTGCCGTAGACCACGTTCCACCCGTTCTCCGACCCCAGCTTCTCCACGTCCGTGCCGTACCCGTATTTAAGGATCATGCTCAGCAGGAACTCGGAGGCGGTGCCGGGGTGCAGGGACGCGAAGTTGACCGGCGCCTTGAGCGCGACGAGGCCGTCGAGGTCTTTGATCCCGTGGGCGTCGGCGAAGTCCTTGCGCACCAAAAAGTACATGACCTGCGGGTATATGTCGGCCAAGACGGCGGTGTTTTCGAGCTTGATGGACTTGTACTCCTCCTCGCCCGAGGCCGAGGCGCCGAGGAAGCAGTTCAGAGTGAACCCCACGTCCGCGGTCTTCCCGCCGACGCTGGCGATGTTGGCCACCCCGCCCCCTATGCGGCTGACCGTGGGGAGCAGGTGCTTGGTGAACGCCTCGGCGATTGCGTCGCCCAAGAAATACCACTGGCCGCCGTTAGGCCCGCTGAGCAGCCGCAGCCCCGCCGGCCAGGTTTCGGGATTTTCCGCCTTTTTTCCTACCCCCCCTGCCGCCGCCGCGGGGAAAGCCGGCGAGAGCATGAACAACAGAACCAGCAGAACCGCTATTCCCATGAGTTGTGGGCGAGTTTTCTGTTTCATCTCAAAGACTCCTCCTGTAGGGGGTTTGATGCCCCTTATTTCAGCATGAACTGAACCGGGTCGCGGAAGACTCCGTCTATCATAAGCCCGAAATGAAGGTGCGGCGCGGTCGAAAAACCGGTGTTGCCCGAGTAGGCTATTATCTGTCCTTCCTTGACCCAGTCGCCCTTGTTCACGGTGAGGAGGGAGCAGTGGGCGTAGAGCGTCTTGACGCCGTGGCCGTGGTCGAGCGTGACGGCTTTGCCGTAGCCGCCGCTGACCCCCGCGTCCGTCACGAGGCCCATCATAGAGGCGAAGACGGGCGTTCCGGTGGGCACGGCGATGTCGATCCCCTCGTGAACCCTGGTGCCGTGCCTCCCGCCGAGAGCACGGCGCTCGCCGAAGCTCGACGAGATGGCGCCGCCCCGCACCGGCCAGGTCAGGAGCACGCTCCGCGGGTCAAGGAAGACCGCCAGCGGCAGGCTTTTCCTAGCTCTGGCCCTGTCACTTCCCTTCAACGCCGCGTGGACGACGAAGGGCGACACCGGGGTCGGATTGCCGACGGGCGGAGGGGCAGTCGCCCCCGAGCCGGCAGGAGAAAAACCCTCTGCCGGCTTCCAGTGGACGGCCGGAACGCTGGTGGCCGACGGCAGGGGGGACGGTTGCCCCCGAGCCGGGGCGTAGGAGGTGCCGGTGGGGAGCTTGGTTCCCTCGGGAAGCTTGCTTCCCTCGGGGAGCTTGTTGCTCCCCTTGGGGGGCGGGGTGCCGAAAAGGCTCAAGGACGGCATATTCCCCGGCCCCCCGACGACGACGAGGTCAGGAGGCCGCGGCCTTGGAACGACTGTTTCCTTGCTCCCCTCGGGGACGACTGTCCCCTCGTTTGCGCCCCACGATGGAAGCACGTTCCCCGAGGGGAACGGGAGCATAAGCATGAACAAAGCAAGCACGACTGCCGACATGTGCCGCGGCCTCCTTTTTTCCCCACCCCAGATACGTCGGGGGCGACTGTCCCCTCGGGGGCGACTGTCCCCTCGGGGACGACGGTCCCTCTCGCTGAGGTGCTCCTATTTTACGCTGAAGCTCTTAGCGCTCCACGACTTGCCCCGCTTGATCTCGCCGGAGACTAGCTCCAAATAGCGGCTGAAGCACTTCGGGCAGCGTTTCGTGGCCTCCGACGGATCGAACTCGCTCTCCGTGCGGCACTCTATACAACGGAACTTCGCCATCTGACTTGGGGTCGGGGTCTACACCCCTGCCCCCCTCGCCTCCTTTGGTATCGGATTGTGTTTGATTTTAACGGAACGTTCGAGTTTGGTCAATGCCCTAACGCATAAGGTTTAGGGCCGGGGACGATGATTGTCCCCGACCAGAGAGGAGGGTGAACTCACGAGGTACGGGGCCGAGGCGCACTGCATGTCCCAGCTTCCTCGCACCATGTTCTCCCATAGATGCCCACGGACGCCATGGTCCGCGGGAAAACTTGCCGCGGGTTGCTCAGAATCCTGGACAACCCCCTGCGCCAGCGCGCTGTGTCTTTACGCCGGGCCGCTCAGCAGGCCCTTCAAAATCCCGATTATCTCCAGAGTCTGCTCCTCGAACACGTCGTGCCGCCAGTCAAGCCCGGCGTCGATGTTGTGGGCCACGCGCTTGTACTTCGGCATGATGCCGTAAAACCGAAAGCCGCGGTCATTCAAAAAGCTCCGCGCCTGCTTCTGAGCGAGTGAGGCGTCCCACTGGTTGAGCACCACTCGAAGGCCGTCTCTGCGCTCGCGTATCTCGGCTATGTTCGCCGCGTTTTGCGCCGAGTGCTTGCAGGGGACGACGGGCACGACTAGGACGTCCGCCATCTTGACCGCGCGTATAACGTCGTCGTCGAGGCTGGGCGGCGTGTCCACTACGCACAGAGGGCATTTCGCCGCCGAGTCCAGGCCACTCACGAACGACAGTCCGGACTTAGCCATGTTGTCGATGAAGTGCTGCTGCGTCCTGTCGAGGTCAAGGCAGAATACCTTCTTGACGTTCTCAGGGTTGGAGGCGAGGTACTGAGCCAAAAGCGTTGCGAGCAGCGTCTTGCCCTGCCCGCCCTTGTTGTTAGCCACTGTAATGAGCATGAAACTATCCCCTTCCGGCGAATTTAGAAAACATGGGCGGCACTGCCGCCGACCCATAGCCAGGGCAGCGCCATCGCTGCCAAAAACACCACAAACGGCGCCGTGCTGCAGCCCCATCTTTCCCACCAGTCGTCAGAGTCGGTTCCATCGGCGTTGGCGGCGGGGTCGATGGTCAGAGGTTCCGCGGTGGCGCCGACGTACTCCTTCGTTTCGTCCTCGAAGCGTATCAAGTACACGCCTCTCTCGACCCTAGTGGTATGGCTGCTCACGTCTACTTCTATCGCGCCGTTTTCGAGCCAAGTGTTGTAGGGGTCGTACACCGCGGACACGGTTTGACGCAGCTCCGCGCTGTACGCGCCCCCAGACATGGTGGGCACTAGCCAATAGTGGAACAGCGTTTTATCGGGCAATGGCCAGTTGATCGGGATCGTTACGCGCGAGGTGGGGACGCTGGCGGGTTCTAGCGGCTTGAACAAGGTGAACGGGCCAGACGGAGGCGCAACATAGGCAGCGATGGTCTCGACTGCCGCTGCGTCCAGCGTCCCGTAATGGGACAGCCTCTGTGTCCCAACCATTGGGTTGTTCGAGTCGTCAGCGTTGTTCAGCAGGATGGATTTTAGCTCGGCTGCCGTCTTGCTCGGCGCGACGGAGGCCATCAGCCCCACCACCCCGACGACATGGGGTGTGGCCATCGACGTCCCCTGCTTATATCCGTACCCGCCGCCGGGCAAGGTGCTCAATATCCCCACTCCGGGAGCGGCTATGTCGACCAGAGTCGCGCTGTAGTTGGAGAAGGACGCGGCTCCGTCATCCTCATCTATTGCTCCGACCACGACCATGTTGTCGACGCCGACGTACGAGGCGGGATAGACGTATTGAAGCTGCGGGCCATCGCCTGTGTCCTTCGGCACCGGCTTGCCGACCTCTATTCCGGGTTTGCCGTTGCCGGCGGACACGACGATGAGCGTCTGATTCAGGTCGCTCAGCCTCTTGAACGCACTCCAGAGGATGTCGTCTGTACTGTGGCTTTCCGGCGCTCCGGGCTCGAAGCCGCTGATCGACAGGTTGAGCGCCGAGATGTGCTTCCCCTCGCCGAGCAGCTTTATAATGTAGTCGATCGCATCCGCGAAGTCCGAGTTGTAGCCGCTAACGCCCCCGTCTCGTTTCTCCATGGTTTTCAGCACTAGCAGCCGCGTCCGCCAGTTCACGCCGGTGACGCCCAGAGCGTTGTTGCCCACGGCGGCGATGGTGCCGCTGATGTGCGTGCCGTGGCCGTCGTTATCCGTGATGTCGGTTTGAGGCTCACTTTTAACGAAGTTGCGGCTCAGCGCGAGGTCTACGTTGCCAGCGAGGTCGGGATGGCTTACGTCGATGCCGCTGTCGGCCACGGCTATGTAGTTGTTGGTGTCGGAGCCGATCGTGACGTCCCACGCCGCCGGGGCGTTGATCTTGGCCATTCCCCAGAGCTCGCTGCAGCGCGGGTCGTCAGGCCAGACGGCTGCGTACTTGATGTAGTTCGGCGAGACAGCAATCACGTTGGGGTTCGCGTTCACTTCGTCGATGATCTCCTTGGTGGTCTTGGAGTCGGACTTTAAGAGCGCGAAGACCTCCTTGCCGCCTGATACGGAGGACAGAGAGGCGTAAACCATGACGGTCTCGACCCCCGCGGCCTGGGCGGCTTTCTCAGCGCAGGCAGCCATCGACGCGTCACCCCAACCACCCCCCCCCCGGTTTGGGCATAGCTATCCTCTGGGGAGGAGGCTGAACTCCCAAGACAGCTATCGTTTCGCAGCAGAACCAGCACCTCGCCCTCGACGTACTTCCCAGGGGCAGTGACACCGTCGGGGCCGACTGACTCCGAGGCCGAGGCGATCGGAGGGAAAGCAAAAATAAGGAGAGCAAAGAAAAATAAAATCAGAAAAGGGGAAAACGCAAAGCTAGAACCGTGCCGCGCCTGGGAAGACTCGCAGCAAGTGACTCTGACGTGCGTCCGTATACATAACCGTAAACATAACCATAACCAAAAGCCAAAAGCCGTCATCGTAAAAATCATGCTTTTCACCTCTGTGAAAATGTGGTACATGCGACGAGCTAGAGGATGGTACGACTTCTCCCTCGGCTAAGCGTCGTTAAGTGGAGTGTATAACTTTACGAAGAGTTTGTCAAGCTAGGCTGGGAAGTTTTTTTTGAAAAAATGGTCGACCGAGCATGGCACGGGCACGGAGAAAATTTGTACGCTCGTCCGGAGGATGGTCCACCTCCACCCCGGCCGCGGCGGGGAGGCTCCCCAGCGGGGCGTAGTGCCGCGTTGCTCCGTACCGCGACGCCGGGTGAGATCGAGACGGCCACTGAGGGCGTGGTGGCCGCGTTTAGGATTGGGGCCAAAGGCGCGTTACTGGCTCGCGCGACCTTGGCGCGTCGCCGTCGTCCGTGTCGAGAAGAACATATCCGAGGCCGAGCTTCGACGCGCCCTTAACGCCAAAAAGCGCACCGAGTTTCCGTGGATGCTGGAGGTCACGAAGTGCGCTCCGCACGACAGCTTCTACGTTTTCAACGACCAGTTCGCTGTTCGCGGACGCCAGATTCGCGTGAGGCAGTGGACTTGCCCCCAGTGCGGGGCGAAGCATGACCACGATGTAAATGCGGCCATAAATTTGAAGCAACACGCCGTGAGTTCCACGGTGTCAGCCTGTGGAGAGTTAGGCGCAGTGAGGCCATCGATGAAGCAGGAAGTCAACATTAACGCTGCCTAGATTTGGATAGATTTGGGCAGTTTTGGGTAAGCTTGACGGAACGATGCGAAAATGACCTTCACGAGTTGCTGGCGATCTACCACCTTGACAACTGGGCTTAGAAGAGGTACACTTAGCTAGACCTTATGCACGCGGGTGGCCGTTGGCCACCCTTCCATGCACCACTTATCGGGGCGACTGCCGGCGGCTTGCCCAGCGCCATAGCGGCGGCCAAAGAGAAACTAGTGCTACAAGCTGGGCGGCTAGAACTGCGGCTTCACCCCAAGGGAGATCGTCAAGGCCGTCTTCTGGTTCCTCTACAGGCCGCTGCGCTTCATCGAGATGCTCCTTGCCGTTCGGGACGTACATACTCAAGAGGTAGCCACGCCAATGCTGAACCGCGACAGCGACTCGTTCAGAGCGGACGCCATTTCCCCAAGGCCATCCGCCGTGCGGGAGACCTGGTGGG
>JAISUL010000082.1 GCA_031272145.1 Synergistaceae bacterium | reverse complement strand
TGAGAAACTTTTTGGCGCGGTTCGGCACGATCGGCGCCCTTGTCGTGCTCGCTGCACTGTTCGCCTTCGCGATACCCGGTTTTGCCGACTCGCGAAACCTGCTGAACATCCTGGGGCAGATAGCGCTCCTCGCGGTCATAAGCGAGGGCTTTACGATGTGCCTCATAGTCGGGGAGCTCGACCTGGCGTTCCCCAACGTGGCCAGCCTGTCCGGCGCCCTCGTCGCCGGGCTCATCTTCGGCGGGACTCACCCGTTCCTCGCGGTGCTGGCTGCCATAGCAGTAGGGGCTGCCTTCGGTGCGGCGGCGGGCTTCTTCATCACGAAGGTCGGGATCAGCTCGCTGATCACCACCCTTGCGACCGGCATCATAGCGAGCGGGACGGTCTACATGTACACGAAGGGGGTCTCGTTCTACGGGCAGATGCCGGAGGGCTTCCTCGCGCTCGGACGCGGCTACGTCGGCCCGGTTCCGTCGCTCGTCGCCATAATGCTGGTAGTGACGGCGGCGTCTCAGGTGTTCGTCTCCACGACGCGCGCGGGCAAGTACATGCAGGCGACGGGGCTCAATCCCACCGCGTCGCGCCTAGCGGGAATCAACACTGACCGCTTCAAGATCCTGGCCCTCACGATGTCGGGCGCTGCGGCGGCGTTCACCGGCGTGCTCCTGACGGCCAAGCTCGGCTCGGCGAACCCGGACGGGGCCGGCGGCTTCATGATGGACGGCTTCGCCGCGGCCCTCCTGGGGATGACGGTGCTCGGAATGGGCAGGGCACACCCGTTCGGCACGTTCGTCGGCGCCCTGATGATAGGCGTGATCAACAACGGCATGACCCTGGCCGGCGCGCCATACTACGCCCAGGACATCACGAAGGGCGCGATCATAATCCTGTCCGTGGCTCTGACCTCGCTCTACGCGAAGAGGACTTAGAGTTTGGGGTTGAAAAAATCAGGCGGGTGTGTATAATGTGAGAGACGGGCTAAGACTGCCGGAGCGAGGCAGACACCTCACCCCGGCGCGGGGTCTAAGACCCCACGGGGTCTAAGACCCCAACAGCTCGCCTACTGGATGAGCGTCAGAAGACTCTTAAAAGCGTCAAGTAATGCGGTTAGCGCTCGGACGAACGTAGTCGACGTTTGGACGAGCGCTATTGCTTTTTTAGGTTAATTTTTCGACGGAGGTACTGGCGGTGCTGGGGAACAAGCTCTATTACGGCGACAATCTGGAGGTCTTGCGGAGGTACATTTCCGACGAATCGATCGACCTGTGCTACGTCGATCCGCCGTTCAACTCGTCGCGGGACTACAACCAGATATACAGCTTGGCGTTCACCGACACGTGGAAGTGGGATGCATCCGCCGAGGAGGGCTTCCGCGCGATCCTCGGAAACGAGGGCGGAGCGTACACGCAAAAGACCGTGCGCTTCATAGCCAGCCTCGAAAGGGTCATAGAGAAGGGAGGCATGCTGGCCTACATCGTCAGCCTGACGCGGCGCGCCGTGGAGATTCACCGCGTCCTGAAGCCGAACGGGAGCTTCTACCTCCACTGCGACCCGACCATGAGCCACTACCTCAAGCTCATGCTCGACTCGGTCTTCGTGCCGGCGGGCGGGGAGTTCCTGAACGAGATCGTATGGAAGAGAACCACGTCCCACAGCGACGCGCGGCGCGGCCTCGGAGCCGTGCACGACGTCATCCTGCTCTACGCCAAGTCGGAGGATTTTTTTTGGAGCGCAACCTATCGCCCTTATGACGCCTCCTACCTGCGCGACTTTTACAGGCACAGGGACCCTGACGGGCGCGTATGGATGGCGGACAACCTCACGGCGAAGGGGCTCAGCGGCGGCGGGTACGAGTATGAGTACAAGGGGGCTGCCAACCTCTGGCGCGTGCCGCCGGAGCGCATGAAGGAGCTTGACCGGCAGAACCGGCTGTACTTCACGCGAACCGGCGGCATAAGGATCAAGAGGTACCTCGACGAGATGCCCGGCAAACCGGCGGACGACGTCTGGACGGACATCCCGCCGGTGGGTTCGCGCGCCAAGGAGCGGCTCGGCTACCCGACGCAGAAGCCTGAGGCTCTGCTCGAGCGCATCATCCGCGCCTCCAGCGGCGAGGGCGACACGGTGCTCGACGCGTACTGCGGCTCCGGGACCACCGTCGCGGTGGCACATCGGCTGGGGCGCAGGTGGATCGGCATAGACATGGCCAGCATATCCTTCATAATCAAGCGCCTTCAGACTACATATGGGGACGGCGTCATGGACGGGGTGGAGGTCTTCGGCATGCCGATGGAGAGCGGGAACGCCGACGGCCTCTTCCCGAAGGCGGACTGATGGCAGCCGTCTCGCGTCTCCTGCGCCTCGCCTCGCCCTACACCGGCGATTTCCTCAAGGCTCTGGCCTTTATGCTCATGGCGGCGTTCATGAACGTGCTGCCGCCTTGGCTGTTCAAGAGCGTCGTCGACGACGTGCTCATATCCCGTAACGTCCGGGCGCTCAACTTCATATGCGCTGGCGTCGTGGCCATATTCGCGCTGAAGGGCGCGGCGCTCTACATGCAGCAGACCCTTATGGCTAAGGTCGGGCAGGGCGTCGTGATGGACATACGGATAGCCCTCTACGACCACATGCAGAGGATGCCGCTTCGCGCGTTCCACTCCTCGCGGCTCGGGGAGCTTATGAGCCGCGTAACCGGCGACGTGGGCAACCTCCAAAGCCTCGTCACCAGCACCCTCGCGGGGCTCGTCGCGAACGCAGTGACCTTCGTCGGCATGCTTAGCTTCATATTATATATAAATTTCCGGCTCGCCCTGATCACCCTCTGCGCCCTGCCAGCCGTCGCGTGGCTGCTCATCTTCGCGGCCAGACGCCTCAGGGACGCCGGGCACAGAGTTCAGGAGTGCCTCGCCAACCTCACGGCCATAGTGCAGGAGGCGTTCTCAGCCATACGAACCGTCCGCGCGTTCGCTACCGAGGAGATGGAACTGGAGCGCTTCCGCACCGGCAACCTAGAGAACTTCAACGCGCTCCTCCGCGCCGTGCGCATACAGGCTTCGCTGGCAGGGGTCATCGAGGTCTTCTTGATCCTTGCCCTCGCCGTGGTCTTCTGGTTCGGCGCGCGGGACGTGCTCGACGGGACGCTTACACCGGGCGAGCTCGTGGCGTTCATCGGGTACATAGCGTTCATGGTTCAGCCGATAAGGGCGTTCATGGATTGCATGAACACGCTCCAGACGGGAATCGCCTCGGCGGAGCGCGTGTTCGCCGTGCTCGACTCGCCGCTAGAGGGGACGGTCGTCCCCAAGGGGACAGTCGTCCCCAAGGGGACAGTCATCCCCGAGGGAACAGCTATCCCCAAGGCGGAAGAGCGCGCCGCCCGGCCTATGCGCATCAAGGGACGGGTGACGTTCGAGAACGTGTACTTCTCCTACACGGGGCGCGAGGTGCTGAAGGGGATCGACTTGGACGTTCCGTGCGGCAGCAAGGCCGCGATAGTCGGGCCCACTGGCTCCGGCAAGTCCACTTTGGTCGACCTGATACCGCGCTTCTACTCGCCAGACTCGGGGAGGGTGCTGATAGACGGAGTCGACGTGTCGGAGATGAGCCTGCCAGGCCTCCGCCGGCAGATCGGCATAGTCCCTCAGGAGACAATCCTTATGAAGGGCACGTTCGCGTTCAACATAGCCTACGGCGTCAACGCCTCGCAGGACGAGATACGCGAGGCGGCCCGAATCGCCGGCATAGACGGATTCATAGCGAGCCTGCCGCACGGCTATGACTCGGAGATAGGCGAGCGGGGCGTCACGCTTTCGGGCGGCCAGAGGCAGAGGGTGGCGATCGCCCGCGCCGTGGTGCGCGACCCCCGCATACTGATTCTGGACGAGGCCACGTCATCGCTGGACACCGCGACGGAGCGGCAGGTGCGCGAGGCCATGAACAGAGCGATGGCCGGACGGACGTCACTCATAGTCGCGCACAGGCTCTCGACCGTGATGGACGCGGACATGATCGTCGTGCTGGAGGACGGCCGCATCGTCCAGCGGGGAAACCACGCCTCCCTCATGCGCGACGGCGGCCTCTACGCCAGGCTGCATAACGAGGGTATCGCCAGCAGGCTGTCAGCTATCTGAAGGCACAACTCCTCCATTTCGGGCGTCGCTGGCAGCAGGTCTGGCACCATGACCACGCGGATGCCGGCCGCCGCCGCCGCCCTCACCCCGTTGTACGAGTCCTCCAGCACCATGGCCGAGCCAGCCGCCACGCCGAGAATATCCAAAGCGGCAAGGAAGATGTCCGGCGCAGGCTTGCTCCTCTTGACCTTGTCGCCGCATATCAGAGCATCGAAAACGTGCTTTATTTCTGCCCGATCGATGTAGAAGCGCACGTAGCGCTCCTCCGTGGACGAGGCGACCGCGGTTTTGATATGCCGCTCCTTCAGGAACGCCAGCAGCTCGAGCAGCCCGCGCTTGACCGGCGTGCCCTTCTCCTCTATCTCGCGCCTCGCTATGGCCAGCCTGTCCGCCCTTATCACGTCGAAGTCGAACCCAGGGCCGAAGTGCTCCAGCATTATCCTTCGCGACACGTCCACGGTCGCGCCGATGTGCATGTGGATGACCTCATCTGGTATGTCGAAGCCGTGGAGCCGCCCGGCCTCCTGCCACGCCCGAAGGTTCAGCGCCTCGGTGTCGAACATCAGCCCGTCCATGTCGAAGATCACCGCGTCAAGCTTCAAGGTCTGCCTGCCCCCTCTTTCAGATTCAGATTAAGATTAAGATTAAGATTAAGATTAAGAAAATCCTCCAGCTTGAAGCCCAGGGCGAACCTGAAGAACGCGTCCGGGTCTTTCACGCTGCGCCCGCAGCGTTTTTCTATCACTGCCACCTTGCGCCTCAGGGTGTTCACGTGCATGAAGAGCTCGCGCGCGGACTCGGCAAGGCTTGCGCAGTTCTTGACGTACACGCGCAGCACGCGCCTCATGTCTTGGTCTAGGGGGGCGAAGATCGCCTCGGCTATCTCCGCAAGCTCGCGCGGGTCGGGGTTCATTCCGTAGAGCAGCCTGTCCAGGTCGAGCGAGGCGAAGCTAAGAACTTCTCCGTCCTCGGCTCGGTCGGCGAGCTTGACGGCTATGTCGGCGCTCCGTTTGAAGCCGATCAGGTCCGTCCATGCCGGGCCTACCCCAGCCGCAACCAGCCCCTCGCGCGCCGCCTTCTTTATGATCGGCACAGCGCCGGACGGGGCCATCAGCACGACCTTGTCCGTCACAGCAACGTGCGGCATAGGCGAGCTGAGCAGGAGCCGCCGCATGGCGTCCGTCCGAAGGAGACCGCCCCCGGCGCGCACAGAGCCTGATCGAACCGCCACGCCGAGGTACTCGCCGCCCTCGACGTAGCCGAAGGGCTTGAGCGCGACCGCCATCTTGACCCGCTCCTCCTCGCTCAGGGGGAGGCCGCTTTCGAGCAGGCGGTTCATCAGGCCGTCCAGCGAGTCCTTCGACATCTCGCGCTCGATGATCTCCTCGCATATCACCTGGCACAGCTCCACCATGCCTATCTCCCATGGCAGAAGAAAGATGTCGAGGCCGAGGGAGTTCGCCTCCGCCACGGCTCCGTCGATCCACGGGAGTTCGCCGAGCGGCGTGTCCGTGCTCAGCACCAGGCCGGCGCAGTTTCGGCCAGCCAGCTCGCGTATGAAGCCCTTCATCGAGCCAGCGCTGTTCATGAGAATCCCCGTCGTCAGCACGAGCTCGCCGCCGCGCAAAAACCTGAGGTAGCGCGGCTCCTCGACGTAGTGAGTCCACCGTATGGCTCGGTCAAGCCCGGCCCCGTTCGTCAGCAGCTTCAGCCTGTTCCCGACAGGCAGAGTCATCATAGTCCGTCACGTGACCTCGTAGGTCTGCGCGGCCTTCTCCTTGGTCTTGTGCAAAGTTAATCCCCGTCCATGTGCGAAACATACCTTTTTTCGCGGGCGTTGTGTCGCATTCGTGCGGCACGGCACAGCCCGCGCCCGGTGTAGTATATATCCGAAAAGACGATAGCCTTGTTTAACGAAAACACAAAAGATTGGAGGGTGTTCCGCTTGTCCAACTCAAAACAGGGAGTAAGTCGGCCTCAACCCCACGGCCATCCGTACATGCCGAACAGCGTTCCGGCGACCAGGGACGAGATGCTGCGCTCGCTCGGAGTGCCGCGGGTGGAGGCGCTCTATGACGAGGTCATTCCGGACGAGGTGAGGCTCAAGGGCGCGCTCGACCTGCCGGAGCCCATCCGGAGCGAGTTCGAGCTGTCAGAGCACGTCATGGGCGTACTCAACAAGAACACGTACATCGGAGGAAGGCAGAGGAGCTTTTTAGGCGCCGGGTGCTACAGGCACTACGTGCCGGCCCTGTGCGACGAGATTGCCCAGAGGGCGGAGTTCCTCACCGCGTACTGCGGCGACACGTACTCCGACCACGGCAAGGCCCAGGCCATATTCGAGTACACGAGCCTGATGGGCGAGCTGCTGGACATGGACGTCGTGAGCTACACGTGCTACGACGGGAGCCAGGCCGCGGCCTCGGCGCTGCGGATGGCCATCCGGCTCGCCGATTCCCCCATGCGCAGCGTCCTGCTTGTCCCGTCGACCATGAACCCGGAGGTGCGCTCGATGCTCACCGAGTACTGCCGGAATGTCGCGGAGATCGAGACGTTCGCGCACCGCCCAGACGGACGCGCCGACCTGGGCGACCTCTCGGGACGCCTGAAGTCCGGCCATATTGCGGCTGTGTACTTCGAGAACCCGTCATACCTCGGCTTCATCGAGACCGGGGCGAGGCAGATCGCTGCGCTTGCCCACGAGGGGGGAGCCCTCTGCGTCGTGTCGCCGGAGGTCGCGTCGCTCGGCATAATGGAAAGCCCGGCCAACTACGGCGCGGACATAGTCTGCGGGGACATCCAGCCGCTTGGGATGCACGTGCAGTTCGGAGGGGGGCAGGCCGGCTTCATAGCCTCGCGGCACGAGAGGCGCTTCATCGAGGCGTTCCCTACTTATATGTACGGAATATGCGAGACGAAGAACGAGGGCGAGTACGGCTGGGGGCGCGCGCTGAACTACCGCTGCTCCCACGGGAGCCGCGAGAACGCCAACGAGTACTTCGGCACGGAGACCGGCCTGTGGGCCATAACCGCCGCGGTCTACCTGGCGACGCTCGGCCCGGCCGGGATGCGCGAGCTCGGCGAGACGATCATCCAGCGCTCCCACTACGCGGCGAAGGTTCTATCGGACGTGCCGGGCCTACAGGTCAACCCGCTGGGCGGGGCGTTCTTTCAGGAGTTCATAGTGCGCTTCGACGGGCCAGGCAAAACGGGCAAAACTGTTGACGAGGTGAACCGCGCCCTCCTGAGCAGGGGAATATTCGGCGGCAAGAGCCTCGTGAAGGACTTCCCCCACCTAGGCCAGAGCGCCCTCTACGCCTTCACCGAGACCACGACCGCCGACGACATCGACGAGCTGGCCGGCGCGCTGCGAGACATAACGAGGAGGTGACCGCTGTGAGTGCCGAATTTCAGGAGGCTCGGTGGAACGAGCCCATCATAATGGAGATAGGGCGCAAGGGCGAGCGCGGGATACTCATGCCCTTGGCCGAGGAGCGGGTCAGGAACGCAGTAGGTGATGCGAGTGAACTCCTGCCGGAGGACATGCGGAGGGCCGCGCCGCCCGCTCTGCCGGAGATATCCCAGATGCGCGTGCTGAGGCACTTCCTGCGCCTCTCTCAGGAGACCATCGGGACAGACCTCAACATCGACATAGGCCTCGGCACATGCACGATGAAGTACAGCCCGAAGGTTCACGAGTCCTTCGTCCGCTCGCCTGCCCTCTCCGAGCTTCACCCGTACGAGGACGAGGGCGAGGTACAGGGGATTCTTGAGATAATCTACAGGACTCAGGAGTACATGAAGAGCATCTCTGGGATGGACGCGGTGAGCCTTCAGGCGTCGGGCGGGAGCCAGGCCATCTACGGCAACGCCGCCATCATGCGCCGCTACCACGAGCAGCGCGGCGACAAGGGGCGGGACGAGGTCATAACGACCATCCTGTCGCACCCGGCCAACCCCGGCACCGCGGCGACGCTCGGCTTCAAGGTCATCACCCTCTACCCAGGCCCGGACGGGTGCCCGGACATCGAGGCGCTGAAGGCCGCCGTGTCCGAGCGAACCGCCGGCCTGATGATAACCAACCCGGAGGACACCGGGATCTACAACGGCAGGATAAGGGAGTTCGTCGACATCGTGCACGAGGCGGGCGGGCTCTGCTGCTACGACCAGGCGAACCTCAACGGGGTCTTCGGGCTGACCAGGGCCAAGGAGTGCGGCTTCGACATGTGCCACTACAACCTTCACAAGTCGTTCTCGTCGCCGCACGGAAGCCAGGGGCCTGGCGCCGGCGCCCAGTGCGTAAAGGCGTTTCTAGCCAAGTATTTACCTATTCCGACGGTCGAGTTCGACGGCAAGAGGTACTTCTTTAACTACGACAGGCCGGACAGCATCGGCAAGCTGCGGAAGTTCTACGGCTCGCCAGCCGTCATAGTCAGGACTTACGCCTACATAAGGACGCTGGGGGCCGAGGGGCTCAAGCAGGCCTCGGAGCTGTCCATCCTGAACAACAACTACATGCTCCAGCAGCTCCTCAAGATAGACGGCCTCTCCATGCCCATGGGGCAGGGGAAGCGCAGGCTTGAGCAGGCGCGGCTGAGCTGGGAGAAGCTAACCAACGAGACCGGCGTCACCACCGACGACATCTGCCGCCGCATCGTCGACTACGGCTTCCAGGACTACTTCGCCAGCCACCATCCGAGGGTCATACCGGAGCCGTTCACCCCGGAGCCGGTCGAGAGCTACTCGAAGGACGACATCGACGAGTACGTCGAGGCGTTCCGCAAGATAGCGAGGGAGGCGCGCGAGACGCCGGAGGTCGTCAAGACGGCCCCGCACAGGGCGGCCCTGGCCTCCCAGATCGACGAGCAGGGGCTGACCGACATCTACAGGTTCGCCGTGACCTGGCGGGCGTACAAACGCATGAAAAACGGCTCGGAGGCGCGTGAACATGGGCACGCTTGACGGCAAAACGGCCTTCGTCACCGGCGCCGCCATGGGCAACGGCGAGGGCATAGCAGCTGTGATGGCGGAGAAGGGCGCGTCGGTGATCATGGCCGACTTAAACGATTCTGTCTTCGAGACGGCGAAAAAGATCGGGGCGGCGGCGGCCTACCAAACTGACGTCTCGGACTTCGCGAAGGTCAAGGAGGCGGCCTGCGACGCCGTGCGGCGCTTCGGCAAGATCGACATCTTGGTCAACAACGCCGGGGTGGCGCGCATGATCCGCGTGGAGGACATGAGCGACGAGCTCCGCGACCTCCACTGGCGCGTGAACGTCGTCGGCTGCTGGAACTGCGTCAAGGCGATCCTGCCAGGCATGATCGAGAGGCGCTACGGACGAATCGTGAACATGTCCTCCGTGACAGGGCCTCGCGTCGTAGACCCAGGCATGATGGGCTACGCGATAAGCAAGGCGGCGATAGTCGGGTTCACGAAGGCCATAGCGATGGACGCAGCGCGGTACGGGGTCACGTCGAACGCCATCCTGCCGGGCTACTTCCTGACCCCGATGGTCATGCACAGCGCATCTGAGACTGACCCGGCAAACCCGCAGAGGGTGCTCGACGGCATAGCGAGGGGCGTCCCGCTGGGGCGGTTCGGCGACCCGAAGGAGATAGGGTACCTCGCGGCGTTCCTAGCCTCCGACGAGGCGGCATACATCACCGGCGCCGAGTTCGTCATAGACGGCGGCAGTACTCTGCCAGAGACCGGAGCGATGGGCGTGCTCGACCGCAAACAGGAGGGGCGGTAAATTGCTGGCCGTCGTCAAGGAGCACCAGGGGCCGGGGTTTTCTCTAAGGGACGTGCCGACGCCCTCGCTGCGGTACGGCGACGTCCTGGTGCGGGTGAGGTCGGTGGGGATATGCGGCTCGGACGTGCCCATCTTGGCCGGGACCCGCGCGGTGCCTTGGCCTCTGATACCGGGGCACGAGTTTGCGGGCGACGTGGCCGAGGTGGGGCCGGGAGTAGATGGCTTCAAAGCCGGCGACAGGGTCACGTCATGCCTCGTGATAGGCTGCGGCAACTGCCGGTTCTGCGTCTCAGGGGCGGAGAACCTCTGCGACCACCTGGTCGAGACGGGGATACACGTGAACGGCGCCTTCGCCGAGTACGTTAGGGTTCCGGCGAAGACCCTTCTTAAACTGAGGGACGGGACGAGCTACGACGTGGGCGCGTCGATAGACCCGGTGGCCTCGGCATGGCGCACGGTCAAGGCATTAGGGTCTGCCTTGATCTCGCCGCTCGACACGGCGGTGGTCTTTGGGCCTGGGCCTATCGGGCTTTACGCGGCCCAGCTCCTGAAGCTGCGCGGGGCCTGCGTGATAAGCGTGGGGGCAGATGGCGACGAGGCGGCGGGCAGGCTTGCTCTGGCCTCGAAGTTCGCCGACCACGTCATCGACTCGTCCAAGGAGAGCGTTGCGGAGCGCGTCGCCGAGATAACTAATGGCCGCGGCGCCGACGCAGTTCAGGACTGCACTGGCGCCCCTCCTGTGGTAGACTGCGCCCTGAACGTGCTGCGCCCATGTGGGACCTTCGCCATCACAGGGCTGTTCCACCGCCCGGTCGAGACGAACCTTGGCAGGATAACCCGCGCCGAGATAAAGGTCTTCGGCACGATATGCTACACGCGGCGCGAGTTCGCCGAGTGCCTCGAGATGGTAGAGCGCGGGCAGGTCGTCACCGAGCCGCTCGTGACGCACCGCTTCGCCCTCTCGGAGATCGACAGGGCATGGGAGGTCATCCAGGCCAAGAGGTCGATCAAGATCATGCTCCACCCATAAGGAGCCACCAGCCACATGAGGCTCGGTTTCATAGTGAACCCCCTGGCCGGAGCGGGCGGCCCGCTGGCCATGAAGGGCAGCGATCATATTACCGGCGTGCACCACGACACTACGACGCTCGACAGGCCGGCTCTGGACAGAGCGCTGACGTTTTTGCGCACTCTGGCGGATGGGGGCGATCAGATCGAGTTCCTGACCTACGGCGGCGAGATGGGCGAGGCGTCGCTAGCCGCCGCGGGGGTCAGCATAAGCAAAATTCGGGTTGTCGGCGCGCCACACACTCCCAGCGCCGCCGCCGACACGCAGGACGCCGTCCGCGCAATGATGGGGGTGGACTGCCTGGCCTTCGTCGGCGGCGACGGCACAGCCAGGGACATCTGCTCCGCCATGGGCGAGGCAGCGGCTGTTTGGGAAATTGTCCCTATTACCGGGGTTCCGGCGGGGGTGAAGATGCACTCGGCCGTGTTCGCGAGGACCCCGGCGGACGCGGGGAGGCTCGTTATGTCGCTCCTGTCCGGAGCAGTCGAGTTCCGCATGGGCGAGGTCATGGACATAGACGAAGCGGCGTTCCGAGAGGGCCGTGTGTCGGCGAGGCTGTACGGCTATATGAGGGTTCCCGCGGCCCGCGAGATGCAGCGGGGGAAGTCGGCGTCGCGCGGCTGGTCTGGCATAGACGGGGCAGCCCGCTCCGTGGCAAGAGAAATGAAGGATGGCGTTCTCTACGTCGTAGGGCCTGGCACCTCCACGCAGCTGGTCTTCGAGGCGCTCGGCCTCGGAAGCGCGAAGACCCTGCTCGGCGTGGACGTCCTGCTGAACGGAAAGGTCATCGCCAAGGACGCGGACTACCAGACGCTGAAGGCGCTCACGAGAGACGGCTGCCGGGTCATCATCACCCCCATCGGGGGGCAGGGCTGCCTGTTCGGGCGGGGCAACCAGCAGATAGGCCCGGAGGTCATCAGGAGGATGCAGGAGCTGATCGTGATCGCCTCCCCCGAAAAGCTCCTGTCGATCCCAGGCATGGCGTTCTACAACGACACTGGCGACCCGGAGCTCGACGCCGCGCTCCGGGGTTATATCAGGGTCAGAACGGGAGACAGCGAGGAGACGGTCTTCCGCTGCGAGTAATAAGTAATAAGTAATAAGTAATAAGTAATAAGCAAGAAAATATAATGGAAGGGGTGGGGCGCGTGAAACACGAGGAGTGTAGACCCCAGGTCTTAGACTCCGTCCTGAAGGCAGTCGATGCCCGCAGGGACGAGATGGTGGAGCTCGCGCGGGAGTTGATCCGCTTCCCCACGACCAAGGGGAACGAGGCGGAGGCTCAGGCCTTCTACGCCGAGAAGCTGAAGGAGTTGGGAGCCGAGGTCGAGAGCTTCGAGCCAGACATCGAGCATTTAACTCATGACCCGGCATTTGTAACCGACCGCAAGTCGTTCGAGGGAAGCCCGGTTGTCGCCGCCACGCTGAAGGGCTCAGGGGGAGGGCGCTCGCTCATCCTCTGTGGGCACATGGACGTGGTCGACCCTGGGGCGGCTGCCTGGACTCACAGCCCTTGGGACCCCGTCGTCAAGGACGGGCGCGTCTACGGGCGGGGTTCGGTGGACATGAAGGGCGGAGTGGCAGCCCACTACATTGCCGCCAAGGTCATCAGGGACATGGGCATCGAGCTTCGCGGCGACCTGAAGATACTCAGCACCGTGGACGAGGAGTGCGGCTCGTGCGGCGTCCTCGCCCTGATAGACCGTGGGTACAGGGCCGACGCAGCCATCTGCACGGAGCCCGTCGGCCTCAAGATCACCATCGCCACCACCGGCAGCGTCTGGTTCAAGATAAGCGTGCCGGGCAAGGCCGCGCACGGGGGCATAGCCTACAGCGGCGTGAACTCCATTTACAAGTCCATACCCATCATCGAGCGGATCCGCGCCCTTGAGGAGGAGCGGCGCCTGCGCCTCTTCGGGAGCGTCCCGGTCTACGACGGGGCCCCCATCGCCTTCTGCGCCGGGGTGAACAAGATCGAGGGAGGGGTATGGCCGGCGATAGTCCCGGCTCTGACCACTCTGGAGGGACGGGTCGGCCTGTCCCCGCTCGAAAAGGTCGAGGACGTCAAGCGGGAGCTGGAGGACGCGGTGAGCGCCACGGCCAAGGCCGACCCATGGCTGTCCCTGCACGCGCCGGAGATCGAGTACTACAAGAGCAGGTGGAACAGCGGCTGCGTCGAGGAGGCGCACCCGTTCGTCGAGGCGCTGAGGCGCTCGTTCGCCCAGAGCGAGGGCAGGGACGGGGTAATGGCCGGGATGTTCGCGTGCTCGGACTCGGGGACTCTGATAACGTTCGGAGGCACCCCGGCAGTGGACTTCGGGCCAGGCCCTCAGGATATGGCGCACAAGACCGACGAGTACGTCGACATAGACGACCTCGTCGCGACCTCCCGCGTCGTGGCCGCGACTATACTGAACTGGTGCGGCGCAGCGGACGCGGGACAAACCGGGCTTTAGGCGGCAGAGGAGGGGAAGAAAAATATTCCCTAGGCCGTTTTTATCTTATCTTTTGTAACGGGAGTGTTTGGTTATGAGGAAGGGTTTTTTGGTTTTGGCGCTTGCCGCGGCCGTGCTTGTCTGTGGCGGATGCAGTGTTACTGCGTGGGCGGCGGAGAAGGCCTACGATGTGAAGATCTCGCACATCGTGCCTGAGACGGACGTGATTCACACGGCGTATCTGGAGCTCAAGGACTACCTTGAGACGAAGAGCGACGGGCGCTTCAAGGTCACCATCTACCCGAACCGCCAGCTGTCGAACTCCAACGCCGAGGACGCGGAGAAGATCATGGCGAACATAGTCCAGATCGCCGCGGCCCCGACCTCGGTCTTGGCCGGCTCCGGCAACATACCGGAGTACAAGGTCTTCGACTACCCCTATCTGTTTGGGAGCAGCGACGAGCTCTACTACGCGCTTGACCACGGGCTCAACAAGTACCTGTCCGACAAGCTGCAGGCCAAGGCCGGCATCAGGGTTATGTCGGCGGTGAACGGCGGCTGGTGTCCCATCAGCCTCAAGAAGGGCCCGCTCGACAGCCCGGCCGACCTGAAGGGCAAGAAGATACGCATCCTCAACTCCGACATGTACATGGAGATAATGAAGGCCTTCGGCGCGGTCGGCACGCCCATAGCCTACGGCGAGACCTACACGGCCATGCAGCAGGGCACGGTGGACGGAGTCACCACGAACTTCCCCAACTGGCTCACCGAGCGCTACTACGAGGTTCAGTCCATCATCGGCATGATGAACCCCTTCGCCATCATCCACATGACGATGGTCAGCGACATCTTCTACTCGTCCCTGCCGGACGACCTGCGGGTGATATTCGACGAGGGCATGGCGCGCTATGACGCGCGCATGAGGGAGCTCAGGGCGCAGGAGGCGCTGGACACGATGGTCAAGCTGAAGACCCTCATGACAGTGCGCGAGTACTCGCCGGAGGAGCTCCAGGTCTTCAAGGACGCGACCGCCTACATCATCAAGGACAAGGCCGGACTGGCAGGGCAGGAGGTAATCGACCTGGCCAAGAAGCTGATAGCCGATTACCGGGCGGTAAACTAGCAAAACAGCGCATTAGGAGGGGGCAGTTTCTTTACTCCGCTCCCTCCCCGCTATTCTGGGAAAGAGGTGACGGCATGTCTGTCGTAAAACCCCATCGGGTCGCGAGACCTGATCTTGAGCGCTTTCTTAGGCGCATGATCGACGTTGACGCGTGGTACAACAGGATCGAGGAGTACATCGGGATATTCTGCCTGTTCGTGATGCTCTTCGCGATGACGTACCAGGTCGTGGCGCGGTTCGTGTTCATGACGGGCAACACGTGGAGCGAGGAGCTCTCCCGCTACATCTACATATGGTTCACGCTCATCACGGTGAGCCTGGCCATTCTGCACAACGCACACATAAAGATCGAGGCCGCTATGGCCGTCTTCCCCAAGAGGTGGCGCCCGAAGCTCGTCGCACTCGGACTGGTCATACTGATAGTCTACTGCCTGTTCGTCGTGTTTTACGGGGTCAAGATGATCCAGCGCAACATACGGATGGGCAACGTCTCGCTTGGGCTGCAGCTTCCCATGTGGATAGTCTACTCGATAGTTCCGATAAGCCACGTCCTGATGATCATACGGAGCCTCCAGCGGCTCGTCGGCATATACATAGGCGCCGACGTGAAGGACGTCGACGAGGCGGAGGAAGCCGTGAAGCTGGCGCAGCGAAACCTGGAGCAGGACGCCTCTCGGCGCGTCGCGGCAGAAAACTCAAGGGGGTGATAGACCATGCTGGTTACCGTGCTATTTATCGCTGCTCTCTTCTTTAATATTCCGATAGCAATGTCGCTCGGCGTGGCCTCGATAGGCTACGCGGTCGTGAGCATGTTCGAGACGGGCAACACGGCGATAATGGACTTGGTCGTCCAGTCCTACGCCTCGGCGCTGGACTCGACGCCGCTTCTGGCCCTGCCGTTCTTCGTGCTCGCCGGCGACGTCATGATGATGGGCGGCATATCGCGGCGGCTCGTCTCGTTCTGCATGAAGTGGGTTCACAGGGTGCCCGGCGCGCTGGGCGTCGTGACCGTCGTGGCGTGCGCGATCTTCGCGGCCATCTCCGGCTCAGGCCCGGCCACGGCTGCGGCCATAGGCGGCATAATGCTTCCCGCTATGGCGAGGGACGGGTACGACAAGGGCTTCGCTGCTGCCATCGTCGCCACGGCTGGGGCGCTCGGCCCCATCATACCGCCGAGCCTGTCGTTCATAATGTACGGGGTCGTCGCGCAGCAGTCTATCACGTCGCTCTTCATGTCCGGGGTGCTGCCTGGCATCCTCATGGCCGTCGCCCTCTGCATCTACGTCGTGTTCTGCGCTAAGCGCTACAGGTTCGGCGGCAAGTTCGACTGGAAGATCGAGGAGACCAAGGGATGGCGCGACAGCCCGGTGTGGGCGCTGATGGTTCCCGTCGTGATCCTTGGCGGCATATACGGCGGCATCTTCACGCCGACCGAGGCGGCCATCGTGGCGGTCGACTACGGCCTCATCGTGAGCATATTCATATACCGCGAGATAAAGATAAAGGACCTCTACAAGGTCTTCAGGCCGACCTGCATCACCATCGGCTCCATCTCCATCATAGCCTGCGGTGCGGCGGCCTTCGGGCGGCTCCTGACCATCGAGCAGATCCCCAAGGCTCTGGCGGACTTCATCCTGTCCCTGTCGTCGAGCAAGTTCGTCATCATGATGCTGATAAACGTGCTCCTGCTGCTGATAGGCTGCGTGATGGAGACCCTCTCGGCGATAATAATTCTGACCCCGATACTGCTCGCCGTAACGACTCCGCTCGGCATAGACCCGATACACTTCGGCTGCATCATGGTCGTGAACCTCGTCATCGGCATGTGCACGCCGCCGGTCGGGGTGAACCTGTTCGTCGCCCTGCGAATAGGAGACGTCACATTAGGCGAGATGAGCAAATGGCTGGTGTTCTCCCTGCTGTCGCTGATAGTGGTGCTCATGGTCATCACGTACGTGCCGTCGATCAGCCTGTTCCTGCCGAGGCTGCTGCTGGGGTAAGGGGGGGCACACCCCCCCCTTCGGGGCCTACAGGAAGTCCGCGAAATAGCGCTCCGTCCTTCGGAAGAACTTCACACCGCTCCATATCAGCAGAGCCGACGCGGCCAGAGAGATCAGCACGCCTGGCACGTACAGCCTCTCCGTGCCCTGGATACACCAGCGGAAGCCGTCTATCACGCCGACCAAGGGGTTCAGGCTGTAGAGCGGCCTCCACGCGGCCGGAACGATAGTGCTCGAAAAGCCCACGGGCGACACGTACAGCCCAAACTGCACCATGAACGGCACTACGTACCGAAAGTCCCGGTACTTGACGTTCAGCGCCGCCAGCCACAGCCCCATCCCAAGCGCGGTGAACGTCGTCATCAGGAAGAACACCGGCATAAAGACGATGTTCGCCGAGGGCAGGAAGCCGTACCACAGCATAAGGAAAAGCAGGATGCCCAGCGACAGCAGGAAGTCCACGGCGCTCACTATCACGGACGCGGCCGGCACGATCAGGCGCGGGAAGTATATCTTCGTGATCAGCCGCTCGTTGTTCAGCATGGACACGGCGGTGCCCTCCATTGCCGAGGCGAAGTACTGCCACGGGAGCATCGCCGAGAACACCAGCACCGGGTAGGGCACGCCCTCGTTCGGCAGCCGCGCCGCACGCCCGAAGATCAGCGTGCACACAACCATCGCCAGAAACGGCCTCACCACAGCCCATGCTACGCCGATGACCGTCTGCTTGTACCGCACCAAAACGTCGCGCCACGCCAAAAAGTAAAAGAGCTCCCGGTAGCGGACCAGCTCCTTCACCAGGTCGGACGTGGTCTTGTTCGGCTCAATGACCAAATCGAAGTGTTCGAGGCCATGTTCCCCTGCAAAATTACCGTTCATGTATTGACTCCTAAACTCGTCCCTAGCGAGAAAAATGTGTTAAAATCAAGCCCATGCGGGGGCGAGATTCGTCTGGTGACGGGCCCGGGCTTCAAACCCGGCGAAGGGCGGCTCCGTCGTCCTTGGTGGGTTCGATCCCCACACGCTCCCGCTCCATGCTGACTATCTTTCCTCGCCCTCGCCCTCGCCCTCGCCCTCGCCCTCGCCCTCGCCTTCCTCGCCTTCCTCGCCCTCGGGGTCTGAGACCCCCTCGGGGTCTGAGACCCCCTTCGGGGTCTGAGACCCCCGGGGCTTGTTTCTTCCCTGCCCACGGGCGCTGCCGCTGGCTGCCGTTTCAGGCGGCTCGTCATCACCCGGAAGCTCACTCCAATCCAGCACCTGCCGCGCCCTCAGCGATCCTGCTGCGAAGGCCATGGCCAGCCGGATGCTCTCGGCGAGGAAGCGCCAGTCGTCCTCCGAGAGCCCCTGATCGCTCTCGGAGTTGGCGAACGCGCGGAGGTACATCCCTATCTGAGGCGCGCTGTCCATCACGCGGATGAGGGAGGTCTTGATGTCCCGGTCGAGCAGGCGTCCGTCCTCCCCCTCGTCGATTATGCCGAGCAGGTCCTTAACGTCGCAGTCCAAGGCCTCGGCGACCTTGACCAGCATGTTGCCGCTCGGCCCCTTCGGGCTGGACTCGATGCGGCTGACGTTCGCCTGAGTAAGCCCCAGACGTTTCGCCAGCTCGCCCTGATTCATACCAAGGGCGCGGCGCCGCGCCCTGATGCTCATGCCTATCGAATGCGACATGAAAAACAACTCCTTTCGCGAGCGTAATCTTACAATAATATAGAGTTTTTGTATAGGGGGACTCTAGCCTAAGAAAATACCCCGCGGGCGTCCTCAAGCTCTCTGGCAAAGGAGTCCAGCGCCGCCGGAAGCGCGCTCATCATATCCACCCCGGCGCGGGCCAGCAGGTCGAGGGGAAAGCCGCTTCCCCCGCTCTTGAGGAACTCCATGTATGGGGCGCCCTCCCCGCCGAGTATGGCGCCGGCGAACGCGCGGGCCGCGGCGAAGCCCGTCACGTACTGGTAGACGTAGAAGGCGCTGTAGAAGTGCGGAATCCGCGCCCACTCCATCGTAAGCGCCTCGTCGACCTCCATTTCGGGGCCGTAGTACTTCCAGCACAGCTCCCTCCACAGCCAGCAGAGAGCGTCCGGCGTCAGAGCCTCCCCCGCCGCGGCCCTGCTGTGGGTCTCGAGCTCGAACTCCGCGAACATGGCCTGGCGGTAGAACGTTGTCCGCGTCATGTCGAGGCTGTAGTTCAGGAGCCACTTTTTGTTGGCCGTGTCGCCGGCCTTGCCCTTCAGATGCTCCAGCAGCAGGAGCTCGTTCGTGGTCGAGGCGACCTCGGCGGACATGATCGAGTAGTCGGCGTAGACCTGAGGCTGGCTGGCGTGGGAGTACCACGAGTGGAGCGAGTGCCCCATCTCGTGCGCGATGGTGAACACGTCGCGGAGGGTCCCGTTGTAGTTCAGCAGGACGTACGGCCGAGTCCCGTAAGCTCCCCACGAGTAAGCCCCCTTCTTCTTGCCGCGGTTCTCGTAAACGTCGATCCACCGCTCGTCGAAGCCGCGCCGAAGGGCCGCCACGTAGTCCGCCCCGAGCGGCCTCAGGGCCTCCACGACCGTCTCTACCGCCTCCTCGTAGGGTATGCAGTCCGTCGGCTCGTCGGAGAGGGGGACGTTGAGGTCATAAAAATGAAGCTTGTCCAAGGAGAGTCCAAGGACGCGGCGGCGGAGCGCCACGTACCCGTGAAGCAGGGCTGCCCGCTCGGATGCCGTGCGCACCACGCAGTCGTAGACCGCCGCTGGCACGCTGTCCCCAGCCAGCGCAGCGTCGAGGGCGCTGCCGTACCCGCGTGCCGCGGCGTAGAAGGCGTCGCACTTGACCGAGCCGGAGTACAGCGCGGCCAAGGCGTTCTTGAACCGCCCATAGGTCTCGTGTATGCCCTCGAACGCCGCCTTGCGCACTCCACGGTTGCGGCTCCGGCTGAGGCGGTAGTAGCGCTCCTCCGTGAGCTCGATCATTTCGGCGCGCCCCGCCTCTATCGACGGGGTCGGGGGAAAGGTGATGTCGGCGTCGGTGAGCATCGTGAAGGCGTTCTCCGGCACCGCGGCCATCTCGCGCGAGCGTGCCAGCAGCGCCTCCTCGCGCTCCGGCAGGACGTGCTCCTTCTCCTTGAGGAGCCTGTGGAAGTAGAAGCCGTAGACCGGGTGCTCCGCAAGGAAGGCCTTCACCGTCTCCTCCGGCAGCCTCAGCACCAAGGGCTTGAAGAACGACACGGCGGCGGCGTGCTTCACGGAGAGGCTCTCGGCCCGGTCGGCCATCTCCTGGTAGAGGGTGACGCGGAGGTCTTCGTGGCTTTTCATCCCGGCGTAGACGAGCAGCCGTCCAAGCTCCTTGGAGACGGCCAGTTCCTCGTCGAGGAACGCGGCGATGAACCCGGGCCGGCAGTCAGCCGCCGGGGTTGGGGAAAATACCGCGATTCTGGCGTCGAGCGCGGCGAAGGACTCCTCCCACGCGTCGGGGGAGGGGAAGATGTCCTCCAAGTTCCATTTGAAGCGCTCGGGTATCTCGGAGCGCTCTGGGATGGGTAATACGTTTTCCTTGCCTTCGAGCATCGAGTATTTCTGCCTCACTTTCCAGGGGTCTGAATCTTTTCCGCTACCTCAAAGTGCCATATCCCTAACCTCGCGGCTATTATAGCACCTCTCCTTTCAATTGGCATAGACGGGGTGGGGAGGCCGCGCGTCTTTCGCGCCATCGAGCCGCGCTTCGAGGAGCACGCCCGCCGGGTAATGGACTGCGGCCTGCTCGACGCGCTAATGGCCGACGGCCTGGGTGAACCGAATCTTTTCCGTAGGTGCGGGCTCTACGGCTACGAGCTCAAGGACGCCCATCTGTACAACGTGGTCTTCAGGGGAGGGCGCCCAGTTTTCGTGGACTTTGGCAGCATCGCGCCCAAAGCCCGCCCTCGCGCGTGCGGTTATAGCCCACTCCGAGACAGGGCTGCTGTGGTCGCGGACGCTGCGCAAGTACACGCGGGAGTTCTTCTCCCTGCCTCACCGCGCCGCGGCTTTTATCAGTGGTACGCCTTGGATTTACTCCTTCTGCTCTCCATTCAGACGTCTTTCCGAGGAGACTCTGTCGGCCAGAATCGCCTCTCTGTCATTCGAGGAGGCGACGACTTGGCAGGCGTATCACGATCGGTACTTCCTCTCGGATGCTATCGGGTACGGGCATAGGTTCGAGCGCGTGGCGGAGCTCGTCGGCGGCTGCCCCGACGTCGAGACGCTTACCGACATAGCGGGAGCAGAGAAAATAGCGGCGCCGTGTCGGTCATGCTGGCGCGGCGGTACCCAGGCATAAAGCGGATATGCTGCCTCGACTACGACGAGAACGCGGTGGATAAGGGGGGGGCGTTGCCCCCCTTAAGCAAACCCCCCGGGCAACACTCTCCTCTAAGAGTGCTCTCCCTGCCCTCTCTGGAGCTGGAGAATGTCCTTCACGCGCGTGGCTCGGGGTCTAAGACCCCCTCATCCTCGGAGAACACGTTGTGTCCCTTCAGAAGGAACGCGTATTTACGTAGTATCTCGGAGACTCCGTCCGCGACGTGGGCTGCCTTTCCTTGGTCTTGAGCTCGCGGATCTGAGTCTTGACCTCGGCGATCTCGGTCTTCAACTCGGTCTTCACGCCCGTGATCTTGCCATCGAGGCTGTTATTGACGCCCGTGATCTTGCCCTCGAG
>JAISUL010000099.1 GCA_031272145.1 Synergistaceae bacterium | reverse complement strand
CGCCGAACAAGATGACCTCGGGCCTCGGGGTCAGGGCGAGCCAGCTCCTGATGGCGTTGCGCTGCCGCCCGCCGGCGTCTCCGTCGAAGGAGCGCGGGATCGCGAGTATCGTGCAGACCATGTTAAACAGCCCCTAAAGAAAGAATTTTTTTTTATACCCCGTTCTCACGAATATTTCTTCGGCGATCACCTCGTACCCACTTGACATTTTTGAGGGGCGTCGAGTACAATATTTTTCGTAAGATTTTACGTAAGAGATTTTGTGAGATTTTTTCTAGGGGGGCGGCAGAGTGAACGGCAGCAGGCACAACGAGAAGCACGGCTCCAAGGCCTCGCAGGCTTACGAGGCCCTCAAAGCTCTGCTCGTCGGGGGCATGATCGAGAAGGACAAGATCATCCCGACGAGCGTCCTGGCCGACAGGGTGAAGCTGGCGGACGGGCGGCCTATGGGGTACGCCCCGATGCTCGACGCGCTCAAGAGGCTGGAGGCGGAGCGCTACGTCATGATCATTCCCCAGAAGGGGGTCATCGTGCGCGACATGACCGTCAAGGACATGAGGGACATCAACGACGTCCGCATCGCGCTGGAGGGCTTCACGATGACGGCCATAGCGCCGGGGTTCACCGGGGAGGACGCGGCGTTCTTGGACGGGCAGCTCCGCGAGCAGCGGGCGGCTGAGCTCGAGGACAACCCCAAGCGCTTCATCAAGTCCGACGAGGTCTTCCATATGTACCTATGCGAGAAGAGCGAGAACCACCTGATCATCGACATAACCCGACGCCTGAGGGAGCGCTTCTTCATGGTCGGCCTGTTCATACTCGAGCAGCCGGCGCGCATGCACAGCACGCTTGAAGAGCACCAAGCGATCATGGACGCCCTCACAGCCCGCGACCCGGAGGCGGCAAAGGACGCGATGGTGCGCCACCTCCAAAACGGCAAAAGCCGATTATAGAGCGGCCGTCCTACGGACGTTTACTCTACAGCTCTACATCTCTACAGCCCTACAGACATTTGCCCTCCTGGGCAAATAAAAAAATCCGGGCGGCGAAGCCCGCCCTAACGAGGTGATGGTAGTGAACAGGTTTAACGTTGCCTTGCTGCAGGTGGACTCGCAGCAGGACAAGGCCGCCAACTTGAGGAAGATCGGCGGGTTCATTGACGAGGCGGCTCGACGAGGGGCCGACTTCGTCTCGATGCCGGAGATGTGCGCTTACATCGCGCGCAAGCCGGACGAGAGCGGGAACGACGGGTGCCTCGACAACGCCGAGAGCGTGCCGGGGCCGATCACGGAGTTCATGGCGTCGAAGGCGCGGGAGCACGGCATATGGATTCACGGGGGCAGCATCCACGAGAGGATCGATGGCGCCAAGAAGACCTACAACACCACGGTCGTCTACTCGCCCAAGGGGGACATCGCGGCGGTGTACCGCAAGATACACCTCTACGACGTGGACGTGAAGGGCGGGGTCTCGTACAGGGAGTCCGACGCCATCGAGCCGGGCGGGGAGATCGTCACGT
Source organism: Synergistaceae bacterium (assembly GCA_031272145.1). Classification (GTDB taxonomy): domain Bacteria; phylum Synergistota; class Synergistia; order Synergistales; family Aminobacteriaceae; genus JAISUL01. The sequence continues at coordinate 5,248 of JAISUL010000099.1, read as the reverse complement.
TCGACACGCCCTACTGCCGGATGGGGCTGGCCATATGCTACGACATACGCTTCCCTGAGGTCTTCCGCATCCTCACGCTGCGCGGCGCGAAGGTCATATTTAACCCGGCGGAGTTCGCGCTCTACACGGGGAAGGACCACTGGGAGGCGCTCATCCGCGCCCGCGCCATCGAGAACGAGTGCTACATGGTCTGCGCCGGCCAGATCGGGATCAAGCCCACCATGCACACGTACGGGCGCTCGATCGTGGTCGACCCCTGGGGCAACGTCATAGCCAAGGCGAGCGACAAGGAGGGGGTACTCATGGCGGAGATCGACGTCGATTACGTCGACAAGCTGCGCACCGAGGTCCCCTGTCTTAGCAACCGCCGGCCCAAGACGTACGTCTGGCCGGAAAACTAAAGGAGGAGTTCAGAGTGAACGTTTTCAAGGACGTCGACAGAAGGCTGCCGGAGGAGCTCATCGAGCGCTACAGGCACATACACCCGGGCGAGCTTGGGCACGTCATCGAGTTCGGCTTTATGTCGGGCGACATCGCGCCTGTGCTGCAGAGGCCGTTTTACTTCGTGGGGAGCGCCGTCACGTGCCGGATAACGCCGGTGTGCTCCGCCGCGGTATACGACGCCATACGCCGCGCTCAGAAGGGCGACGTGATCGTCGTGGACATTCAGGGGGAGAAGCGCCACGCATGCTGGGGCGAGATAACCACCATCTGCGCTCAGGCTCGCGGCATGTCCGGCGCTGTGATCGACGGGCCTGTCGTGGACTCGGCCAGGATAATCGAGCTCGACTTCCCCGTCATGGCGAGGGGGCGGACGAACCTCACGACGAAGTTCGTCGGCTTCCGCAGCGACGTGAACGTGCCGGTCGCGGTGGGCGGGGTCAGCGTCAACCCGGGCGACCTGATACTCGGCAACGAGGACGGGGTCACGGTAGTTCCGTTCGAGGACGCGCCGGGGCTCATCGCCATCGCCGAGGCCGCCGACGAGAAGGACGTCAAGCGCCAGGAGCACATCAAGCGCGGGACGCTCTACGATTTTATGGAGGTCGACAAGTACGTCGCCATGCACAAATCCCTTTAGGGGAGAGGAGTATACGGATCATGAAAACTTTCGCTTTTAGGCTGCTTGCCCTCGTTTTGCTGGCCGCGTGTTTGTGTACGCCGGCTGCGGTGGGCGCCGCGGAGAAGAGCGAGTACAAGCTGAGCGTGAACATCTCCAACGTCACGCCGCAGGGGAAGGCGGTCGCTTGGTTCGCCGACCAGGTTCGCGAGAAGACCGGCGGGCGCGTCAACATCAAGATATACTGGAACGGGCAGCTGTTCTCCGGCAAGGCGACGAACGAGCTTCTGCTTATGAAGAACAACGTCGGGGATTTCTCGCTCTCGTCCTTCATAAACTGGGCGCCGCAGTTCACCGAGGGGAACCTGTTCCTGCTTCCGTGGCTGATAAGCTCCAAGCCTGACAAGTACAAGGCGCTCGACGCCGTGACTCAGGGCAGGGCCGGCCAGATGCTCGTGGACAAGATAGCCAAGATGAACCTGAAGGTCATCGGCTGGGGCGAGCAGGGCGCCAGGGAGCTCACCAACAACATACGCCCTGTCCGCACGCCGGAGGACATGAAGAACCTCAAGATACGCGTGGTCGGCAGCCCGCTCTTCATCGACATATTCAACGCCCTCGGAGCCAACCCCATGAACATCAGCTGGGCCGAGGCCATAACGGCCCTCCAGCAGAACACCGTGGACGGACAGGAGAACCCCTACTCGGTCTACCTCCCCAACAAGATATACGAGTTCCAGAAGTACCTCACCGAGTGGAGCTACAACATGGACCCGCTCATCTACGTGGTGCACAGGAAGGTTTGGGACAGCTTCCCAGAGGACGTGCAGCAGATCGTGGCCGAGTGCGCGGAGAAGGCAGGGAAGTACAACCGCTGTCTGGCGCGCCTGGGCCTCGATAACGGCGACTCGGCGAAGTGGCTCAAGGAGCAGGGGCTCTACCCCGACGAGAGCGACGAGTCGGCCATTGACCCGCGCGCCTTCGTCCGGAGCAAGGGCGTCGAGATAACGATACTCACGCCGGACGAGATCAAGGCGTTTGCCGACATCGTGGCGCCGGTGCGCGACAAGTGGATTCCGAAGGTCGGGAAAGAGCTGGTCGACGCAGCCGAGGCCGACATGAAGGACGCGACCTACTGAGGCCGGGCAGGGAGGGAGCAGTTTTCTCATGCTCAAGCTCAAGAATTTCTTTTATCACTTCGAGGAGGTACTCGGCGCGCTGTTCCTCGCTATTATGGTCACGGTAGCGTTTGTGAACGTGATAACCCGCTACGTTCTGAAGGTCTCGATGGCCTTCACCGAGGAGCTGACTCTCTACCTTTTTGTGTGGATAACGCTGCTGGGCGTCTCGCTTGCCTTCCGCGAGGGGGCGAACATGGCGGTCTCGGCGCTCTACAACCGCTTCGGCAGCGGGATTCGCAGGGGGCTCGACATTTTCGCGGCCCTCTGCAGCGTGCTCTTCTTCGCCGTCTTCACGTACTTCGGCGTGCTGGAGGTGCGCGAGGAGATCGCTATGGGCGTTATGACCGAGGCGATGGAGTTCCCCGTGTGGTTCTTCACCGTCTCCATGCCTCTGGCCGGAATATTCACCATAGTCCGCATCCTTGTCAGGACGCGTGACGACCTCCGCGCCAGCCGATGGTGAGAGGCCATGGGAGAGACGTCGCTTCTGCGCGACCCGGCCTTCTGGGCGGTCGTCCTGTTCGTCGTGCCGCTCTTGCTCAAGGTGCCTATAGGGGTGTCACTGGCTCTGTCCTCGGTGATCGTGGCGTGGTACTGGGACATGGGCGTGATAATGACGAGCTACAACTACTTCGCCAACATAGCGAAGTTCCCGCTGCTGGCGATACCGTTCTTCATCCTCGCGGGGAACATCATGGACAGGGCGAGCATCGCGGACAAGCTCGTGAACCTGCTGCGCTACATCTTCGGGCGCATGGTGGGCGGGCTCGCGATAGCCGCGATAAGTGTGGCGTGCTTCTGGGGGGCGATAAGCGGCTCGACCGCCGCGACCGTCGCGGCCATCGGCGTCGTGCTGATACCAGGCATGGTCAAGGCAGGGTACGACAAGGTGTTCGCGACGGCGGTCATATGCGTTGCGTCGGGGCTGGCCATCATCATACCGCCGAGCATCACGTTCATAATGTACGGCGTGATAACGGGCGCCTCCGTCGGAACGATCTTCGCGGCGGGCTTCGTGCCCGGGTTCTTCATAGCCCTGTGCCTGATGGCGTCGGCTTACGTCACGTGCCGGCGGCGCGGCTGGGCGGGCGAGAGCTTCGAGAAGTCGTGGGGGCTGTTCTTCTTCGTCCTGAAGGACGCGTTCTGGGCTCTGATGGCTCCGACCATAATCCTCGGCGGGATTTACGGGGGCGTGTTCACCCCGACGGAGGCCGCGGCTGTGTCGTGCTTCTACGGCCTCTTCGTGGGCGTGGTGGTCTACAGGCGCATAGGCTGGCGCGACGTCTACGAGATGCTGGTCGACACGGTGCGGGGCTCGGCGACGATAATGTTCATCTGCGCCTCGGCCGGGCTGTACGCATGGATAGGCTCGACTGTCGGCCTCATAGAGAAGAGCTCCGACCTGCTGCTCGGAATATCCGAGAACGAGTACGTCCTTCTGTTTATGATCTATGTCATACTCTTCTTCGGAGGCATGCTGCTCGATGGGGTCTCGATGCTCTACGTCTTCATGCCCATTCTGATGCCGCTGATGGAGCGGTACGGCTGGGACCCGGTGTGGTTCGGCGTCATGGTCACGATAATGGTCGCGGTGGGGACTATCACCCCGCCTGTCGCCATGAACCTCTACGTCGGCTGCCGGATAGCCGGCATAACAATAGAGGAGCTCACGCCGCCGGTCATTCCGCTGCTTCTGGCGACTCTGGCTGCTCTGGTCGTTTTGACTCTGTTCCCAAGCATGACGCTTTTCATGCCGCGCATGCTGGGGCTTATGTAGCTTAGTTATTGGCGAGTTTAGGAGGCGGCAAGCTTTGAAACTGCTCGAAATGAACACAGTTGACTTTCAGGAGTACATGAAGAAGTCCGACACCGTGATTGTGCCGGTGGGGGCCTGCGAGGTCTGGGGGCCGCACCTGCCCATCGGGGCGGACACCATCGTGGCCGAGGAAATAGCGAACCGTCTGGCGGCTCGGCGCGGCCTGCTGGTAGGCCCGACCCTCACGGTCGGGGACTCGATCATGGTCTGGGGGCCTGGCACGGTGACGGTCAGGCCGGAGAGCCTCAAGTTCTATCTGGAGGACATATGCGGCAGCTTCGTCCAGCACGGGGTCAAAAAGTTTGTCTTCATGAGCCCGCACGTGGGCAACGCCGCCATCATATCGCAGATAGCGTGGGTGATGCGGCGCGACGGCGTGGACAGCTGCGTGTTCGACTGGTGGCGGTTCATCCAGCCCATATGCACTAAGCTGGGCATTCTGGAGAACGATGGCTGGAAGGCGCACGGCCACGCCGCGGAGGCCGGGACGTCGTGCTTCCTGTACCTCCGCCCCGACCTGGTCAAGACCGACCGGCTGGCCAAGTCCGAGAACAAGGTGGCGGACTTCTACGACTACCCCGACGTGATTCGCTTCCGCCGCTTCGACGAGTGCAGCGACACCTGGGCGCTGGGCGACCCGACGTCCGCGACGCGCGAGAAGGGCGAGAAGATAGTGAACGCCGCGCTCGACCGGATGGAGGAGTTTCTGAACCACTGGTAGGGTAGGATAAGAAAGCGCGGAGGCCTTTTCCTACCTGCCTCCGCGCACTTCCGCAGGAGGGCGGACGCGGCAACCGGCCTCCGCGCCCCACGCGGGACGTCGGCGCCGCACAGCCCCATCCGCCTCACGCCCCAGGCCCCGTCAAGGAGTCTTAGACCCTAAAGAAAGGGCTTTGGGGTCTCAGACCCCTTGCGTTATCAGGCGCGTTTGTCTATGAACAGCATCAGGTTCGACGCGAAGCCCATAAGCCGCGGCCTTCCGGACGTCGCATTCCATACGGAGGCCGGCGCAGATGCCTTCAAGCTCGCGGGCGGTGAGCAGGTTCAAGTTGGGGTCTAAGACCCCTTCTCCTCGCGTGAAAGGTAGGAAAAGTACTCCGTGCCGAGGGACGCCAAGATGCGGCGGTGCAGCGCTTTCGGGAGCCAGTGCAAAAATGGCAGACTGCTGTGAGGGTCGACGGGAAACCACCT
>JAISUL010000083.1 GCA_031272145.1 Synergistaceae bacterium | reverse complement strand
CGTGATTCGCTTCACCGGCCTGACCCGCGAGGAGCTTTCTCAGGCTCAGGGCGTTGGGGAGGGGTAGCGCCCTCCCCTAACCCGCCACCACCTCGAACAGAGACGCCCCGTAGCGCCGCCGGTTCACGGCGCTTCTTCTCACCAGCTCGTCGCGGGTCGGGCGCGGCTTGGGCGCGTCTAGCAGGCGCTCCATCTTGTCCCTCAAGTCCCCGTGGTCGCCAGCCCTGAAAAACGTCACGGAGTCGGAGTCTATCTCGCGGTTCACCGGTATATCCGACACCGCGCATGGAACCCCCAGCCCTACCGCCTCCCACGTCGAGCCGCCGCCGGGGCCGCCCTCGAAAAGGCTGGGCTGCACCAGCGCTGCGCATCGCTTCATAAGCTCGATCTGGTCGCGCTTGGGGATGAAGCCCGCGATGTTCACCCTGCCGTCTATCCCTAGCTCGCGGAGCAGCCGCTCCATCTCCCCCATGTACGCTGGATTGCGGTAATCACTCGTCTCACCGGTGCACACAAGGCCGACGCGCTTGTCACCCAAGCCCGCGAAGGCGCGGAACGCCGTCGGGTGATCCTTGTGCATCCAGAACTGGTTTGAGATCATAAAGTACCTCTCCGGCAGGCGGTATTTCTCCGCTATATCGGGCACGCCGGCATCGAGGTAGGCCTCGTTCACCACAGGCGCGAACGGCGCGGCGAAGACCTTCGCCGGGTCTGCCCCGAAAAACCTCACGAGGTCGTCCTTCACAGCGCGGGCGTTCACGAACATGGCGGCGCTGTTTTTAACCAGCCTCGAGAAGCCCAAGTCGCGAAAGAAAAGCTCCTTCCGGCTGAAAAACTTCGGGTAATATTTATGCTGACAGTCCGGTATGTAGCCGACCACTGGCACAGGCAGCGGGTGAAGCCTTGCCGCGCCGCACGCGGTAACGTCCGTGACGCGCAAACCGGTCTAGAACCTTCTTGACCTTGCGGCGAAAGAACCCGGTCTCAACGTTTTCATCGACGAGGACGAAGACTTCAGCCCCGTGCTCGCGCGCGACCGGAGCGAAGCAAAAGAACAGATTTTTAACGAAGTCCACTCCGCCGTGCCAAGCCATAAAGGACGAAACCAAGAACCTATTTTCAATGATAACTCCTCCTTCGCGAGTGCGTCTTCCGTTCGGCTTCCCTGATTTTTTCGCAGATAAAACCCAAGTCGTCCCTGTTCAGGTCGGGATAGCTTGGGACGTTGAACCCTCTGGCGGCCAAGTCCTCGGCGACGGGGAATGACATACTGCGCGGCCCGTACATCGGCATGGTGTGGACTGGCGGGAACATCGGGCGAGTCTCTATGCCGTTGAGTTTGAGGTGCTCTCTCACGGCGTCGCGCATCTCGCGGCTCTCGGCCAGCATGGAACACATCCAATAGGAATGCCGCACTCCATCAGTCTGCTTGTGGAACACGAACCTGCTGCCCTCTAGGCCGTCTATGTACCAGCGGGCGATCTCCGACTTTTTCTCCACGAAGCCGTCTATGCGCTCCATCTGGGCAAAGCCGATGGCCGCGGCGACGTTGGTCATCCTGTAGTTGAACCCTATGATGTCGTGCCAGTACTCACGGCCTGAGGCCAGCCCCTGCCCCTTCATCCTGACGAGGCGCTCGAACAGCACGGAGTCGCGCGCGACAACCATCCCGCCCTCGCCGCAAGTCACGGTCTTGTTGGCGAAAAACGAAAAGGCCGCCACGTCGCCGAAGCACCCAACGCTCTTCTCCATGCAGCGCGATCCTATTGCCTCGGCGCAGTCTTCCACTAGGAAAAGGCCATGTTTGCGCGCCGTTTCCGTTATGGAACGCATGTCGCAAGGATGGCCGTAAATATGGACGGCAATTATCGCCCTTGTTTTGCCGGTGATTTTGGACTCGACCTCGCGCGGGTTCATTTGCCATGTGTCGGGCAGGCTGTCGACGAACACAGGCACAGCGCCAAGGTACGTGATGGGATTTACGGAAGCTATATAAGTGAAGGTGGGGACGATTACCTCGTCTCCCCTGCCGATGCCGAGGGCAGCTAGGGCCAGATGAACGGCTACTGTCCCGTTACAAACGGAAGCTGCTTGCGGTGTACCCCCCCCCCCCCGCAACTACCAATGTACTCTGCGAAAGCGCGCTCGAACCGCGGAATAAACTCCCCCTTGGAGGAAATCCAAGTGGAGTCGATGGCCTCGTTTACGTAGCGTCTCTCGTTTCCGGTCAGGTTAGGCCGGTAAACAGGATACTTGTACATTTTATCCCCTTTCACAGCGCGAGCTATACAGCCCCTTAGCCTATCTCGCGGCGGTTGTGACATCTTCTCGTTATCGCTTTTGAGCGCCTTACGCTGGCGAGCGATCACCCCATGCGCGCCTTATCAAAAAGAGCGAGCAGGCCAGTCATAAAGTCCAACCGGCCTGTCCCGCAAGAAGTTTTCTCCGATGTTCCAGACGGCTCCGGAGTGCTCCAAAAGGCTCCGGACGACTCCGGCTCTCAGGCCTCACGATGGAACATATGTACTATTGATCCCATACCCGCGGCCTGGGGTCTTGCTGAGCTCTATGGGCTTATGACCCTCCAGCTCCATCAGGAACTCCTTCCTCGCCATGCCGCCGGCGTAGCCAACCGAGGACCCGTCCGCCGCCACCACCCTGTGGCAGGGGATGAACACCACCAGCGGGTTGCTGCCGACCGCCTTGCCTACGGCGCGGGGGGCGGTGTGGGTGCCCCTCGGAAGCTTGAAGCTCTTCGCTATCCCGCCGTAGGTGATGGTCTTGCCCCACTCGACTTCCGAGATCACCGACCAGACCTTGAGCTGGAACGGAGTGGGGATCGCGGGGAACAAGTCCTTCAAGCCCGCGCCGCCAGGGTTCATCGGGACGGAGAAGCGGAACTTCTCCCCTGCGAAGTACCGCGCCAGCTCGTCCGCGGCCAGCGCCAGTACGGCGTTGTCCTTTCGCCTCACCTCACGCCAGTAGGAGGCGTAGTTGGGGTCAGAGAGCCCCTCGGATACGCGGGGGAGGTGCTTCTGGCCAACGAACCACGCCCCGCTCAGCGCTATCTCCTGCGCCCCAGCCGACCCCTCGGGGCCGAGGGGCGCCGAAACTAGGCACATCTTCCCAATCGGCGTCTCGCACTCAATGTAATCGATCATCTTGATGTTCATTGACCCCGCCTGGGGTCAAACTCCTTTCTGCACATCTCCGCAAATCCATCCGGCGTCATCGTGCCCATGTCGCCTTTGGTGCGCTCGCGCACCGACACAGTCCCGCCCTCGACCTCCTTGTCCCCGACAACAAGCATGTAGGGGACCTTCTCGACCTGGGCGTCGCGTATCCTCTTGCCCAGCTTTTCGTCGCGGACGTCGAGGTCGACCCTGAACTCATCCAGCTTCGCCGCAAGCTCCTTGGCGTAGGCGGCGTGGGGCTCGGCCACTGGGATCACCCTTGCCTGAACCGGCGCTATCCAGAACGGGAACGCCCCGGCGTAGTTCTCTATCAGAATGCCGAAGAACCGCTCGATGCTCCCAAGGATCGTGCGGTGCAGCATCACTGGGCGGTGCTCGCCTCCGTCGGCGCCGACGTAGGTCAGGTCGAAGCGCTCGGGCATCTGGAAGTCGAGCTGTATAGTGCCGCACTGCCACGTCCTGCCGATGCAGTCCTCCAGGTGGTAGTCGATCTTGGGGCCGTAGAAGGCGCCGTCGCCCTCGTTCACGCGGTAGGGGACGCCCGACGCCGAGAGCGCGTCCGAGAGCGCGTGCTCCGCCGCGTCCCACTGCTCCTGCGTGCCCATCGAGTTCTTCGGACGCGTCGACAGCTCGACGTGGTAGTTGAATCCGAACACGCGCTTATAGATGTAGTCGCACAGGTCCATCACGCCGGCCACTTCGGAGCGTATGTGGTCTGGGGAGCAGTAGATGTGGGCGTCGTCCTGTGTGAAGCACCTGACGCGCATCAGGCCGTGGAGCGCGCCGCTGCGCTCGTGCCTGTGGACTATGCCGAGCTCGGCCACGCGCATGGGGAGGTCGCGGTAGCTTCGCGTCTTGGTCTTGTAGGCCAGCATGCCGCCGGGGCAGTTCATCGGCTTGATCGCGAAGGTCTTCTCGTCGATGTCGGTGAAGTACATGTTCTCCTTGTAGTGGTCCCAGTGCCCGGACTTCAGCCAGAGGGACTGGTCGAGGATCAGCGGTGTGCGCACCTCCTCGTAGCCGCGGCGCCTGTGCTCTGCGCGCCAGAAGTCCAGCAGCGTGTTTATGACCGCCATGCCCTTGGGGTGGAAGAGCGGGAAGCCCGGCCCCTCGTCGTGCAGGCTGAACAGGTCGAGCTCGCGGCCAAGCTTGCGGTGGTCGCGGAGCCTCGCCTCCTCCAGCCGGCGCAGGTGCTCCGCCAGATCCTGGGGCGTGGCGAACGCCGTCCCGTAGACGCGTGTGAGCATCACGTTCTTCTCGTCGCCGCGCCAGTAGGCCCCGGCCACCGAGAGCAGCTTGAAGTGCTCGATGTCGCTCGTCTTGGGCACGTGAGGGCCGCGGCAGAGGTCAACGTAGTCGCCCTGCCTGTAGAGCGAGACCACTGGGAGCTGCCCGTCGGCGTCCGCCTCGAGCTCGGAGAGGATCTCGACCTTGTAGCGGTCGCCGCGCTTCTCGAAGAAGCGTATGGCCTCCTCGCGCGGCATCTCGGCACGCTCGATCGCGAACCCTTCCTTCGCGAGCCTGCGCATCTCGGCCTCGATTTCCGGCAGGTCGTCCTCGGTCAGAGGGCCGCGCTCCGCCGGGATGTCGATGTCGTAGTAGAACCCGTCCTTGATGCTCGGCCCTATGCCGAACTTTGCGCCAGGTATGAGCCTCTCTATCGCCTGAGCCATCAGATGCGCGCAGGAGTGGCGTAGAACGGAGAGGGCCTCGTCGGTGTCTGCCATAATCTCTTGCCTCCATAATGTGGGGGTTTTATGCCCCTTACGAAAATTTTTCAAGAAGTATAGCAGAAAGGTTTGAGTTGTAACCCAAGATCGGGATTATAATTCGCCGCGTGTTTTTTGCGCGGGCGGGTCGCCGTCCGGGACATCTATGAAAGGAGGACGATATTACTTGGACTTCAACTTTTCCACCCTGTTCCAGCAGGTCATAAACGGCCTGTCCCTGGGGTCGGTTTACGCCCTCATAGCGGTCGGGTACTCCCTGGTCTACTCGATCCTGTCGTTCTCGAACTTCGCTCACGGGGGCTTCCTCGTCGTGGGCGGGTACATATGCTACGGGCTTCTCACGGGCTTCGACGTCGCCTTCGGCAGAGAGGTGCTCCTCTCCGTGCCGTCCATGGGGGGCATCTGGCTGGCGGGGCTTGGCGCCATGGCGGGGGCCGGGGCCGTCGCGGTGCTGACCGAGCGCCTGGCCTACAAGCCCATACGCGAGCACACCTCCATGACGCTCTACCTCCTCATAGCCTCGATGGGCGTCAGCATAGTCATAGAAAACATCTTCGTGATCCTCGTGGGAGGGCGCTTCCGGGCTCTGCCTCAGGGGACGTTTCCCGCTGCGACGTTCGACCTCGGTGGCGGCGTGACCGTGAACGCCTCTGACCTGCTCTCGCTGGGGTTCGCGGTGTTCTTCCTTGGCGGGCTCCAGTTCTTCCTGATGAGGACGCGCTGGGGGCTGGCCATACGGGCGGCGGCGTGCGACCTGCGCACGGCCGGGCTCATGGGGGTCAACGTGTCGCGGCTCATCGGCATAGTCTTCTTCGTCGCGGGGATCCTCGCGGCGGTCGGAGGGGTCTTCCTCTCGGCGCGGTACACCCTCTACCCCCAGCTCGGCGGCATAACCACCAAGGCCTTCGTCGCGGCGGTCATAGGAGGGCTGGGCAGCCTGCCAGGCGCGGTCGTCGGCAGCCTCCTGCTCGGCCTGGCCGAGATGCTCACCGCGGGCTTCGTCAGCAGCCAGATGAGGGACTTGGTCGTGTTCTCCATGCTCGTGATAATGCTGCTGATAAAACCGGCCGGCTTCTTCGGCAAGCAGATCAGCGACAAGATATAGGGGGTCTTTTAATATGAAGAACGCCGTTTTCGCGCTGATCGGACTTGCCCTGGCCTTCGCGCCGATGAGCGGCTATCAGGAGGGCATCGTGGTCTTGCTCTGCATAAACTGCATCGCCGCGATGGGTGTGTCGCTGCTGACGGGCTTCACCGGCATATTCACGCTCGGGCACGCGGCCTACATGGCCTTGGGCGCCTACACCGCCGCGATAATGACCGTGAGGCACGGGATAAACTGGCTTCCTGCCGTGATGTCGGGCGGGGTCGTCGCCGTGGCCGTGGCTTGGCTGATAGGAGTCCCGACGCTGCGGCTCACGGGCGACTACTACGCCATCGCGTCCATCGGCCTCGGCGAGGCGATAAGGCTCGTGCTCGAAAACTGGCGCTCCCTCACCAAGGGAGCACGCGGCTTCCCAGGCATAGAATCATACACCACGAGGTTCGTCGCGGTCGCGTTCTTCACCGCGATGGGCATCGTGATGTTCAACCTGATCAACAGCCGCCTAGGGCGCGAGTTAAAGGCCTCGCGGGACGACCGAGTGGCGGCGTCGCTTATGGGCTTCGACACGCCGAGCTCCCGCATGAAGGCCCTGCTGATCTCGGCCTTCTACTGCGGCGTCTCCGGCGCGCTGCTCGGCGGGTACATGAACTTCATACAGCCGTCAATGTTCGACATGATGAAGTCGACCGAGCTCACGGCAGTGGTGGTGTTCGGCGGCCTCGGCTCGATGAGCGGCGCCCTTCTTGGCTCCGCGCTCGTAACCTCGGTGATGGAGTACTTCCGCGACATATCCCAGTATAGGATGCTGATCTACGGGGCGCTCCTCGTGCTGATAATGGTGCTGAGGCCTGAGGGCCTGCTAGGCAGCCGCGAGGTCTGGGATTTTCTGCCTAACCGCCGCGGCGGAGGAATAAAGCCATGACCGCCACTGTAAATGATCGGCCACTTCTGGAGCTCGACTCGGTGGACATGTTCTTCGGCGGCGTGCAGGCCGTGAGGAGCATGAGCTTCGTGATACGGGACAGCGAGCTTGCCGGCATAATAGGGCCGAACGGGGCTGGGAAGACAACGGTGTTCAACCTGATCTCCGGCGTGTACAGCCCCAGCCGCGGGAGCATATGGTTCCGCGAGCAGGACATCACGCCCCTGTCGGCCTACCAGGTGAACAGGGTCGGCATAGCCCGCACGTTCCAGAACCTCAGGCTGTTCGGCAGGTCGTCGGCGCTGGAAAACGTCATGACCGCGGCGCAGAACCGGTACAGGTACTCGTTCCACGAGAACATGTTCGGCAACCTGTCGCCGTGCTACAGGCCTGACCCGGATTATTACTGCGGCTTCGTGGAGTCGGCTCTGCACATGGGGCGCTGGGCTGGGCGCGAGAAGAAGATACGCGACAAGAGCATGGAGCTCCTAGACAGAGTGGGGTTAGCCGACAGGGCGGGCCAGGCGGCTGGCACCCTGCCATACGGCATGCAGAGGCGGCTCGAGATAGCCCGCGCCCTGGCGCTAGACCCGAAGCTGCTGCTTCTAGACGAGCCTGCCGCCGGCATGAACCCCGAGGAGGTCGAGGCGCTGAACGTGCTGATAACCGGCGTGCACAGGGACTTTCACCTGACGACGCTCGTCATAGAGCACCACATGGACTTGATAATGGCCATATGCCCGCACATAATCTGCGTGAACTTCGGCGCAAAGATAGCCGAGGGGCCGCCGGAGGAGATACGCAGCGACCCAGGCGTGCTCTCGGCCTACCTTGGCGACGACGGCAAAGAGGAGACCGAGTAATAAAGATGGGCACTCTGCTTGAGGTCAAAAACATGAGCGTCAGCTACGGCGCCATACGGGCACTAAGGGGCTTCTCGCTGACGCTGGACGAACGTGAGATCGTCGCGGTGATAGGCGCAAACGGGGCCGGCAAGTCGACGTTCATGAACGCCGTGATGGGCATGACGGCGTGCGAGAGCGGGGACGTGTTCCTCGACGGAGCCGCGTTGCCGCGGGAGAGCTGGAGGATAGTGAGGAGCGGGCTGTCCCTGGTTCCGGAGGGCAGGAAAGTCTTTACCACTCTGACAGTGCTGGAGAACCTGAGGATCGGGGCGTTTCCTCTCTCCAAGCCCGACCCGCGGGACATGGACTGGGTGTTCTCGCTGTTTCCGCGCCTCGGCGAGAGGAGGGAGCAGCCGGCTGGGACCCTCTCCGGCGGCGAGCAGCAGATGCTGGCGATAGGGCGTGCCCTCATGTCGCGCCCGCGCGTGCTGCTTCTGGACGAGCCGTCCCTGGGCCTGGCGCCGATCATAATACGGGACATATTCGCTGAGCTCCGCCGCATAAACGAGGAGGGAGTAAGCATTCTGATAGTCGAGCAGAACGCGCGCCAGGCGCTCCTGCTCTCGCGCAGGGCGTACGTCCTGCAGACCGGCTGCCTCGTCAAGGAGGGGGACTCCAAGGCGCTACTTGCCGACCCCGAGATAAAGGCAGCGTACCTAGGACATTGAGGGAGGGGGCTATGCGCGCCTGTCTGACGGCGCTTATCGCGCTGTTTCTGTGCATCGAGCGGGGGCCTCTTGAGGACGAGCGGGCCAGGTGGAGGATCGCCTCTGGCAACCCGTTCGTAAAGGAGGTCGTCCTGACATTCGACGACGGCCCTAGAGACCGCGGCATGCCAGAGCTGCTCGCCGCGCTGCGGGAGGCCGACGTCAAGGCGACGTTTTTTCTGGTTGGCAAGTTCGCCGAGCGCTACGCCGACATAACAAAGTCAATCGCAGACGAGGGACACGACGTCGAGAACCACACCTACACCCACGACCGCCTATCCCCCCTTTGGCTAGAAAAAATAATGAGGCAGGCGGAGCGGTGCAACGAGGTCATTGACTCGCTCGGCATACCTACGCCGCGCTTCATGAGGCCGCCGGGCGGTGGGTTTACCTTCACGGTGTTCCGCGCGATGAGGCGTATGAACATGGTAATAGCGCTCTGGAGCGTTAACAGCGCCGACTACACGGGGAAGTCCGCCGACGAGATAGTCCGTGGCGTGCTGGGGAACGTCAGGCCTGGGGCAATCATACTGATGCACTCCGGCGTGCCGGCGACGGTGGAAGCCGTGCCCGTGATAGCGCGTGAACTCCGCGCGCGCGGCTACTCCTTCGCCACGCTTCGGGACATGTGGAACGAGGGGAAGATATGAGCGGCGACGAGGAGAGAAGAGAAGCCCTCATAGCGGCCTACTGCGCAATGTCGGACGACGAGGCCGCGGCGTACCGGGTTTTGGCCGTCGTGCTGACGCCCATCGACGCGGGGACTTTCCGGCAGATCCTTGCCAAGACGCGGGGTGCGCGCCTCCGGCTTCAGGACTGCGAGAAGATGCTGGAGCAATGGTCTGCCGCGGGCCTGGTGCGCAGCCTGCCTGGCAGCTACACGATGCCGGACTGGACTTGCTCGTTCCTGTTCGGCGAGCTCGCTGTGCGGGACGCGGTCGCTCTGGGCGAGTTCGACGAGCTCGACGAGATGGTCTCTGACTTTTACGCATCCGGCAGCCAGCACCCGCTCGACGTCTCCGTCAGAGTGCGCGCGCTCAGGCGTGCGGTCTACAGGGGCGACGAGGCGGCCTACGAGGCCATCACCGCATCCCCGCCGCCGGACTGGAACGACCTCAAGGACAAGCGCGATATGGACCCGCTGCTCCGCGTGCTGGGCAACCCCATAGACACGAACCTGCTCCTCTCCCTGCCGCCGAAGATCGGGCGTCCGGCCTTCGCAGCGCTGTTCGGCTGCGCCAGCGCCGACGAGTTCAGGGCTCTGTCGGAGGCGTTCGACGAGTACATGGCTATGTACCCGGACTACGAGAGCATAGCGCTAGACTGGACTGCTGCGGCGCTAATGAGGGGAATCGACGCGTCCCCTGTTATCAAGAGGTTCGCCGGCAGATTGGTCGACTGGCGTGGATTCGCCGCGTTCAGGCTCCTTATGGAGGGGAAGTTTGCCCAAGCCCTAGCTATGTACGAGGAGGGCCTCTCCCCGCCCTCCGCGCTTCCCTCCTCCAAAATCAAAAGGGACGGAAAGAAGCCGCCGAGACGCCGAGCCACCCGCCCCGTCTATCGGACGTGGATCGGGTTGTTTTACCCCATACTCGTTCTGAAGGAGCGAAGCAAGCGGAATGAGAGGAACGAGCAGAATAATGAAAAGGCGGCGCCAGACCCCAAGGGGGTCTCAGACCCCAAGGAGCTCTCTGACTCCAAAGCAGGCCGCAAATGGGCTCCTGACCCCAAGGCCGTCGCCGCGGTGGAGAGGTACGTCACGGCCTCGCGGGAGGCGGGGGGCGGCGGGCAGGCTATGTCGGCGTTCGGCCTGGTGCGCTTTCTTGCGCGCCCTGAGACCAAGCCTGACGAGCCCTTCGCAGTTATATCCCGCATTGGAGGCATCGAGGCGTTTTTCTTCCTGCTCTTCTGCTTCTGGCTCGACCGCGAGAGGATGAAGGCGGAGCTGCGCGAGGCATGTGAGGCCGCGTACTCGAACCTGTCGGCGATGGGGCTGGACTTCCTTGCCGGCGAGACGGCGGAGATCATCCGCCGCCTGTGGCCGTCGTCCCCCGTGCTTTCGGAGCAAGGGCAGGATGGGGCGTTTCACCTTCTTGACCTCGTGTCGCGCCCAGCCGAGTGGGAGAGGACACTCACCGCCCTCTCCGGCATAGGGACTCGCCCCCCCGCTGAGAAGCGCTTCACATGGGAAATATCGTGGCGGGACGGGCAGGCGCCGGACGTGCAACATGTTTCCGTCGTGCCAGTCGAGCAGACCATGCAGAGGACAGGCTGGAGCAAGGGCATGAAGGTGGCGCTGCGCCGCGTTGTCAAGGGGACGGACGCCGTGCCGTCGATGAGCGAGCAGGACTGCCGCGCGGCTGCGGCTATTCGCGAGGAGTCCGGGTACTACAACACTCAGGAGTATTCCATAGACGCCCCGCGGGCTCTGATGGCGCTGGCCGGGCACCCATACCTGTTCAGGGACGACGGCAGCCGCGTGGAGGTCTCGACCGGCGAGCCGAGGTTGGCGGCGATACGCGAGGGCGGCGGATACCACCTTTCCCTCTCGCCATTCCCGTCCGGCAGCGACCACTACATCGTGACAGAGGACGGGCCGAACCGCCTCAGGGTGACGTTCTTCGAC
>JAISUL010000067.1 GCA_031272145.1 Synergistaceae bacterium | reverse complement strand
ATATTGAAGTTTAGCGGCGGCGTGTTTAAGCTAATGGACGCCGAGGTAGACCGGAACTTAAGGGAGGCGTACAAGATGGTTTGGGAGGAAGTGCCGCTGGAGGAGTTCGCCCGGCGGGTTGAGATCAGCAACGCCCGCGAGGAGGGCGAGGAGATCGGCATAGCCAAGGGGCGTACTGAGGGCCGCGCTGAGGGGCGTACTGAGGGCATCTTGACCGTCGTGCGCAACATGCTGGCCGACAACATGCCCATCCGCGACATCGCTAGGTTCACGGGTCTGAAGGAGCACGACATCGCAGGGCTTGGGGTCTGAAGTATTGGTTAGTTAAGGGGAGCAAGTTCCCAAAGCCGTGGTCGCGGGGGCGTAGCCCCCGCGCCTACGCTTCCACTACGACGTTCACAAGCTTGTCGGGAACGGCGATCGTCTTCACGATCTTTTTCCCGGCCAGACGCTCCTGAACCTGCGGGTCTGACAGGACGGCCTCGCGCAGCTCCGACTCGCTGAGCCCGGCCTTCATGTTCAGCCTCGCCCGCACCTTCCCATTCACCTGCACCACTATGACTACCGACTCGGACACCAAGGCGTCCTCCTCCGGCACGGGCCACGGGAACGTCGTCAGAAGCTCTTTCCCGCCTATCATCTCCCACAGCTCCTCGGCTATGTGCGGACAGAACGGCGAAAGGCAGTTCAGCAGAACCTCGGCCCCCTCGCGGAGCAGCCTGAGCTCCAGTTTGTCGCTCCTCATGCCCTTTGCGAAGGCGGTGAGGGCGTTCGCCAGCTCCATCAGGCGAGCTATGGCGGTGTTGAACTGCTTCTCCTTCTCTATGTCGCGCGTAACCGAGACGATGGTCGAGTGAATCTTGCGCTTCAGGGTGCGGGCCGCGGAGAAAGCCGCGTCATCGCCGGACATCTCGGACATCGGAACCCCGCCCGACGGAGCGTTCCTCAGGGCGTCGGCGTTGTCCTCGACGAAGCGCCACACCCGCCACAGGAAGCGGTGCGCTCCCTCCACGCCCTGCTCCGACCAGTCGAGGTCGTTTTGCGGCGGGGAGGCGAACAAGATAAACAGCCTCACCGTGTCCGCCCCGTACTTCTGGATCATCTCGGTCGGGTCGACAACGTTGCCCAGTGATTTGGACATCTTTGCCCCGTCCTTGATGACCATGCCTTGAGTGAGCAGGTTCGTGAACGGCTCCCTGACCTTCAGCAGGCCGATGTCCGCCAGAAACATCGTGAAGAACCGGGCGTAGATCAGGTGGAGGCAGGCGTGCTCAATCCCTCCGATGTACTGGTCGACGGGCATCCAGTAGTCCGTGTCGGCCTTGTCGAACGGCAGCGCGTCGGACGGCTTGGCCTTGTGGGCGGAGCAGTACCGGTCGAAGTACCACGACGAGCAGAAAAACGTGTCCATCGTCTCGGCCTCGCGCTTGGCCGGGCCGCCGCACTGTGGACAGGCCGTGTTGAGCCACTCCGGCATATCGAGCAGCGGCGACCTGCCCACGTCCTGAACCGTCACGTCCTCCGGCAGGAGCACTGGGAGCTGATCCTCCGGCACGGGGACGACGCCGCACTTCGGGCAGTGGACAAACGGTATGGGAGTCCCCCAGTACCTCTGGCGCGATATGAGCCAGTCGCGCAGCCGGAAGTTCACCTCCCGCTTGCAGTACCCTTTCTCTTCGCCCCAGTCGATCATGGCCTGAATCGCCTTTTGCGTCGGCAGGCCGTCGAACTGGCCGGAGTTGCAGGTGATCCCGTCCTCCTCGAACGCGGCCTTCATGCTCTCGGCTCTGAAGTCCGCCTCTCCTTCGGGGCGTATGACGGGGATTATCTCGATGCCGTACTTGCGGGCGAAGTCGAAGTCCCGCTGGTCGTGCGCGGGAACGCCCATGATGGCCCCGGTGCCGTAGTCCATCAAAACGTAGTTGGCTATCCATATCGGCACGGGCGCGCCGGTCACCGGATGGACGCCGCTGTACTGGGTCTTGAATCCCAGCTTCTCGGCGCTGGCGTCCGAGCGCTCGATGGCGCTCTGCGCGGCGCACTTGGCCACGAAGTCCCTCATATCGTCCGCCTGAGGCGATCTCTCTATCATCCTGCCGACCAGCTCGTGCTCCGGCGCGAGGGCTATGAACGTTATGCCGAAGACCGTGTCGAAGCGCGTGGTGAAGGCGTCGATGGTGTAGTCGAGCTCAGGCAGGGCGAACGAGAGCTTCGCTCCATCCGAGCGGCCTATCCAGTTGCGCTGCATTATGCGCACCCTGTCCGGCCAGCCGGTCAGCTCGGTGTCGATGTTGTCGAGGAGCTCCTGGGCGTAGTCGGTGATCTTTATGAACCACTGTTCGAGGTTCTTCTTGACGACCGGCGTCTCGCAGCGCCAGCAGGCTCCGCTGACGACCTGCTCGTTGGCCAGCACCGTTCCGCACGTCTCGCACCAGTTGACCGGGGCCTGCTTGCGGTAGACGAGCCCCTTTTTGTGCATCTGGAGGAACAGCCACTGGTTCCAGCGGTAGTAGATTGGGTTGCACGACTCGACTCGGCGGCGCCAGTCATAGCCGCAGCCAAGGCTTTTCAGCTGGGAGGTCATGTACTCTATGTTGTTCCACGTCCAGTCGTGCGGCTTGGTCTTGTACTTGATGGCGGCGTTCTCGGCGGGCATCCCGAAGGCGTCGAAGCCCATCGGGTATAGGACGTTCAGGCCGTTCTTCCGCAGGAAGCGCGCCAGCATGTCCCCCATGGAGTAGTTCCGCACGTGCCCCATATGGAGCGCGCCGCTGGGGTAGGGGAACATCTCGAGGCAGTAGAACTTGCGCTTCCCGGGGTCGGCCTCGACCTCGAAGACCCCGCGTTCTTTCCAGACCCGCTGCCATTTCGCCTCGACGGCGTGAAAGTCATAGCCCATGATCTCGCTTTCCCTCCAAAGGTAAAAATCACGAGAGGGGGAAAAGTAAAATGCGGCCACCCCTCCGAACGTTCGATAGAATTATAGCGCGAATCCGACGCCATGCAAACCGGATTGCGCCGCCGCTCAGTCTAAAAGCTCCGCATGCGTCCCCGTGCGCTCGAGCACGACGGTATTTCCGACGATGCGATAAATGACAATCCAATCGTCTTCAACGTGGAAATCTCTGTAGCCGCTCCAGTTTCCTTTGAGCGGATGATCCTCGTATTGGGGCGGCAATGGCTGCCCATTCAAAAGAGCAGCCATTGGCTGAAACATCTTTATGATGTTACGCCCGCGTGCGACGGCCTGCTTGAACTCTTTCTTGAACCTAGGCGTGTAGCGGCATTCAAGCATCGTCGCTCATCAGGGACGCTATGACGTCCTCCGCGCTGTGGAAAGGCCCGATCAGGCTGCGCATGTCTGCGGACTCTATGAGCGCCGACACCGTCTCGGCGTTGGGCTCGTCCCAGTCCTTGTCCGCTGGGCCGGTTTCGGCAAGCGCCGCCGCTTGGTTCATAACTGCCGTCGGCATGTTCCATACCTCCCTAAGCACATCTCGTTTTACGAAAAAAACCTATACTTCAGTATGCACCAAATAGCCCGGAGGCCGTCGCGCCAGCCGATCTTCTTGCCCTCCTCGTACGTGCGGCCGGCGTAGGATATACCGACCTCGTACACTCGGCAGCCCATCCTCGCCACCTTCGCCGTGACCTCGGGCTCGAAGCCGAAGCGCTCCTCCCTTAGCTCAATGGCCTGAATCACCGAGCGCCGGAACGCCTTGTAGCACGTCTCCATGTCCGTGAGGTTCAGGTTGGTGCACATGTTCGACAAAAGCGTCAGGAACCCGTTCCCGACCCTGTGCCAGAAGTAGAGCACCCTCCGCGCTCCGTCTCCGGCGAAGCGCGAGCCGTAGACCACGTCGGCCTTGCCGTCCAAGATCGGCGCAACCAGCCGCGGGTACTCCGCCGGGTCGTACTCCAAGTCGGCGTCCTGAACGATAACGATCTCCCCTGCCGCCTCACGGAAGCCCGTCCGAAGCGCGGCGCCTTTCCCTCGGTTGACCTCGTGCCGCAGAAGTTTATCTATCTTATCGGTCCCCCCCCCCCCCGCGATGCGCGTCAGAAGCTCCCACGAACCGTCGTCGGAGCGGTCGTCCACGACGATGATCTCCTTTGGCTCGCATGGCGCGGCCCTCACCGCCGAGACGACCTTCTCGATCGTGCCGGCCTCGTTGTAGCATGGAATCACTACCGACAAAACGGGTCTCTTCATATTATAAGAACCTCCGAAGCTCCATCCATCTCGCAAGCCTGTCCTCGAACGTCCGAACGTCGCGCCTCGGCACGGGGCTTGACGACGGCAGCGGAAAATAGCTCAGGCCAGGCAGGGACTCATTATATTTGAAATAGAGCCTCTCCGCCGCCTTGCCGTTGAAGAACACGGCTCGAATCGTCGGGCTGGCCGTTATGAGGCCGTTCACGTCGTTGGGTGCCTCGTCCCTTATGTCCGCGTCGAGCGAGCCTGGCCTGACGCAGGAGCACACCGCGTCCCAGAGGGCGACGCGCCGGCGTTCGAGCGTCGCGGTGCGCTCGGCGTAGTCCGCCCGCTCCGGCTCGTCGAGCACGGCGCTCATCAGCCGCCAGAAGTGGTTGCGCTCGTTGCCGTAATACCGCCCAAGCGCGAGGGACGCTGCGCTCGGCATCGACCCTAGGATCAGGACGCGCGGCTCGCGTCCGACGATTGGGGCGAAGGAGTGAATCCGCATAGGAACACCTCCCAAGGTTGATTATAAATGCATCGGCGCTTTACCGCGCCCGGCACCCGTGATATAATTCGCCTCGCGTCGCATCCGAGCCGTTAGCTCAGTCGGCAGAGCACCGGACTTTTAATCCGGGTGTCGAGGGTTCGAGCCCCTCACGGCTCATTTTAGTTGGTCAGATTCAGAAATATTTTTCGGAAGAAGAAGACGCTGATATGTCGAAAGATAACGTTCAAGCCGGGCGGAGCAAGTGGCGCGACCGGCTCTGGAAGGACGGGCTGAGCAAGCTCGCGGACGATGCGGTGGAGTTCTTCATGCCTGGCCTAGCCGCGGATCGGGACACGGGGAAGCCTATAATGGCCATCGTCGGCCCGGAGCTTCAAGCCCCAAGCTCAAAGTCAGACAAGGGCATGAGGGTGCCGGACGTGTTCATAAGCGTGCCGGTCACCAACAAAAGGGGAGCAGGAGACGTGGCGCTCTTCGTCGAGCAGCAGCACGAACGCGACCGGTGGTTCGCGAAGCGCGTCTGCGACACATACACGTTTTTGCGGGTCAGACATGAGAAGGTGACGGCCTTGGTGATTTTTACGGGAAAGGCCAAGGGCGTCGGGGAGTACAGTGAATCGTTCTACGGGACGTCGCTAGATTTCAGGTTCAACACGTACTCGGTGCGCGATGTCGAGCCTGACATGCTGCGGGCGGACGGTCGGGTGTTCGCCAACATCGCTTTGGCGGCGCGGCTTGCCCTTGACGCCGGAGCGAGCCTAGCGCGGCGCGAGCAAGGGGCGCGGGAGCTGCTGGACATAGTCTCTGGGCGAAACTACAGCGACAGGAAGAAGGGACTTATACTGAATTTTGCCAGCGGCGTATTTCGAGTGGATGACGCCGGCATTGATGCTGGTCTGAAGGAGGCGTACAAAGTGTGGAAGAAGATCCCGATGGACGAGTACATCAAGCGGGTGGAGCTGGAAAACGCCCGCGAGGAAGGCGAGGAGATCGGCATCGCCAAGGGTGTCGCCAAGGGCCGCGCCGAGGGCGTAGCCGAGGGTGCCGCCAAGGGCCGCGCTGAGGGTGTCGCCGAGGGTCGCGCGGAGGGCATGCTAGAAGTGGCGCGTAAGCTGCTCTCCCGCAATGCCACCGTGGA
This sequence comes from Synergistaceae bacterium, assembly GCA_031272145.1. Taxonomy (GTDB): domain Bacteria; phylum Synergistota; class Synergistia; order Synergistales; family Aminobacteriaceae; genus JAISUL01. Next base: position 19,618 of record JAISUL010000067.1, on the reverse strand, counting down.
CGAAATCGCCGAGATCACTGGCATGGACAAACGCCAGATACTGGCGCTGGGCTAGCGGTGCGGCTTGCCTTTGTCCATGGAGTGAGCTTAGCGTAACGCGAATGGGCACGGGGTCTAAGGAGGCGTACAAAGTGTGGAAGAAGATCCCGATGGACGAGTACATCAAGCGGGTGGAGCTGGAAAACGCCCGCGAGGAAGGCGAGGAGATCGGCATCGCCAAGGGCCGCGCCGAGGGCGTAGCCGAGGGTGCCGCCAAGGGCCGCGCTGAGGGCATGCTGGAAGTGGCGCGTAAGCTGCTTTCCCGCAATGCCACCGTGGACGAAATCGCCGAGCTCACAGGCCTAGACAAACGCCAGATACTGGCGCTGGGCTAGTCGTTCTTGTGAAAGGAAGGATATTTCAATGCCCAAGACTTTTGCTGAAAGGGCGATCGACTCACTGAAGCACGAGGGGCTGCGCGGCTTTTTCGCCCGCGCTTGTCGCTCTGTGCGCTATCGCACGTGGCATACGTTAGCTTCCAGACTCTGGTTGAGCGGCCTGTGCGACTGGCTGACCAGGATCGGGCTTCTCCGCCCGATGAGAGGCGTGCTCTTCGACGGCCACGTCGTCTTGCTCGACTGGCGCTCCTGCCTCGGAGGTTCATGGAACAGAGAAGAGAGAGAGAGAGAGAGAGAGAGAGAGAGAGAGAGAGAGAGAGAGAGAGAGAGAGAGAATTTTCGTCGTCTCGTGATCGCGTCCGCGCTTATGCCCACGGCGAGGATCTGATCGGCTTCGTCGCACGCTCCATAGAGGCTATGGGGCAGCTTAACCCCGTTCTTTTGGATGTTGGAGCCAACACCGGCTCGTTTTCCCTCCTGCCGTGCGTTGTTCCCGGCCTTTCCGTCGTGGCCTTCGAGCCTCAGCGCCGCTGCTGGGAGATTCTGAACAGCAACATCAGGCTCAACGGCATCGAAAAATCCGTCCGCGCGCTTCGCTTAGCTCTTTCCGACCGCTCCGGCTCCACGCAGATAAAGACGCCCCGCGACGCCTTGGCCTCCGGCCTGGCCACGCTCGGCGAGAAGCCGCTGCGCTTCAGCGACTGGGTCGTCGAGGACGTGCCGGTCTCGACTCTGGACGCCGAGGTCGATGGCCTCGCTCTGGAGCGCGTTGACCTCATCAAGATCGACACGGAGGGGCACGAGCTCTTCGTCCTGCGCGGCGCGAAAGAGACCCTCAGGCGCTTCCGCCCGTTGGTCGTCGCCGAGGTGTGGCCCGTCAACACGGCCCAAAACGGCTACGACAGCGACATGATTCTCTCGTACATGTCGAGCCTCGGCTACCTTCACCGCCAGATCGACGACGAGGACGTGCTGTTCTACCCGTCAGAATGCCCAGCATAAAAAAACAAACGGCGCGGCGCTGAGAGATTTCCTCGGGCGCTTTCATTTTCCGAATTTGGATGTACAATTGAGGCGGTTCAGTCTAAATCTCACCTAAGGAAGGGAGACTTGTTCAATGCCTCAAAGCAAAGGCCGCGTAACCGTTAGGGAGGAGTTCTGCAAGAGCTGCGGGCTGTGCGTGTCGGTCTGTCCGGCCAAGACCCTGCGAATTGCCGACCGCCTCAACCCGCGAGGACATCGCCCGGCGGAGCAGTACCAAGAGGGCTGCACTGGCTGTGCCCTCTGTGCCTCGGTCTGCCCCGATGTGGCCATATCGGTCTACAGACTCGATTAAATTAGGAGGTGCTAATCCAATGGCAAGAGCGTTGATGAAGGGAACGGAGGCCATCGCCGAGGCCGCGATTCAAGCCGGGTGCAAGTACTTCTTTGGCTATCCGATAACGCCCCAGAACGAGATTCCCGAGTACATGTCGGCCAACCTGCCCAAGGTCGGCGGATTCTACGTGCAGGGCGAGAGCGAGGTCGCCTCGATCAACATGGTCATGGGAGGCGCCTGCACCGGCAAGCGCGTCATGACCACCTCGTCGAGCCCTGGGATATCGCTGATGTCGGAGGGCATCTCCTACATCTCCATGTGCGAGCTTCCATGCGTCATCGTCAACATCGCCCGCGGCGGCCCTGGGCTCGGCAACATCCTGCCCTCTCAGGGTGACTACAGTCAGGCCACGAGGGGCGTCGGGCACGGAGACCACAGCATCATCGTGCTGGCGCCGGGCAACCTTCAGGAGGCGGTAGACCTCACACAGGACGCCTTCGAGCTCTCCCAGAAGTACCGCATGCCGGTGATGGTTCTGGCTGACGGCTTCATGGGGCAGATGATGGAGGCCGTCGACATAAAGCCCCGCGCCCACGAAGACCCGTCCGTGAACGCCCCCTGGGCGCTCGGCTGGTGGAACGAGCGCGGCGGGCACCACCTCACCGTCTACAGCATGCATATGGACCCGGACAAGCTGGAAGCTCACGACAGGCACCTTCAGGAGAAGTACGCGAAGGTCAGGGCGAACGAGCAGCGCTTCGAGCGCTTCCACGTGGACGACGCCGAGCTCGTCCTGACGTCCTACGGGACGACCAGCCGCGTCTGCCGCTCCGCGATAGCCAACCTGAGGGCCGAGGGCCTGAAGGTCGGCATGGTCAGGCCGATAACCATGTGGCCGTTCCCGGTGTCGGGCTTCGAGATGCCGAAGAGCGTCAAGGGCATTCTGGACGTCGAGATGAGCGCCGCCTTCCAGATGGAGGACGACGTGCGCCTCGCGACCCTTTGCGACCTGCCGATAGCGACCACCGGGCGCTGGGGCGGACACTCCCCCACGGTGCGGCAGGTCGAGGAGAAGTGCCGCGAGCTTCTGGGCGTTTCGTCCGCGCCGGCTAAGTAGAGGGAAAGGAGCGATCCACCAATGAGCGGGACTTTGGAGAAGGAAGGCCGTCTGGTCTTCGGTATGCCGAAGGTTTGGAACAGGGACGTCCACACGCACTACTGTCCCGGCTGCACCCACGGCGTAGCGCACAGGCTGGTCTGCGAGGCGATAGACGAGCTGGGAATTCAGGACAGGACTATCGGAATAGCACCGGTCGGCTGCGCGGTCTTGATGCACCAGTACCTCGACCTTGACATGATAGAGGCGGCTCACGGGCGTGCTCCGGCCCTCGCGACGGGGGCGAAGGTAACTAGGCCGGATAAGGTCGTCTTCACCTATCAGGGCGACGGCGACTTGGCCTCGATAGGAATGGCCGAGATAGTCCACGCGATCAACAGAGGGCTTCCCATCACGATAGTTTTCATCAACAACGCGATTTACGGCATGACGGGCGGCCAGATGGCCCCGACGACGCTTATAGGGCAGAAGTCCACGACGAGCCCCAACGGACGCGACCCCAAGGTCAACGGCTACCCCATCAGAATGTGCGAGCTCCTCACCACTCTTGCGTCACCCGCCTACATCGAGCGCTGCGCCCTCAGCAGCCCCAAGTACATCCTCAAGGCCAAGCAGGCAGTGCTCAAGGCGTTCCGCAACCAGGTCGAGAACAAGGGCGTCTCCTTCGTGGAGCTCCTGTCGACCTGCCCGACGAACTGGGGCAAGCGTCCGACCGACGCCTGCAAGTGGCTTGAGGATAACATGATCCCCTACTATCCTCTGGGCGTCTACAAGGATTTGGCGTGAAAGGCGGCGAGCTGGATGTCCTGTAAATGCGAGGAGAAAAAGTTCGAGATGTCGCTCATCGCCGCGGGGTTCGGCGGCCAGGGCCTCATGGTTCTCGGCCAGCTCGTGGCCTACACTGGCATCGCGGAGGGACGGCACGTGTCGTGGATACCCTCCTACGGACCGGAGATGCGCGGCGGCACCGCGAACTGCTGCGTCATAGTGTCGAGCGAGGAGATAGGCGCGCCGGTCGTGTCCGAGGCCGACGTGATCGTGGTGATGAACCAGCCCTCCTTCGACAAGTTCAAGAGCGAGGTCAAGCAGGGCGGCATCCTGCTCTACAACAGCGACCTCATCAAGGCCGAGGGCGTCAGGCCGGACATAAGGCTGATAGGCGTCCCGGCGAACCAGGTGGCCGAGGAGTCCGGAAGCGACAAGGTGGCCAACATAGCGATGCTGGGGGCGACTGTTGCCGCGTCGGGAATCGTGGGCGACGCCGCGTGCGTCGAGACGCTGAAGGAGAAGCTCGGCAAGAAGAAGCCGGAGTACCTCCCGATGAACATCTCCACCTACGAGAAGGGCAAGTCCTTCGTGAAGTAAATAAAAAAGGGCGCGGGGCTCTGTCTCGCGTCCTTTTTTATTTTCTGCTTTACTACTCCCATTCTATCGTCGCCGGCGGCTTCGACGTTATGTCCAGAACCACGCGGTTCACGCCGCGCACCTCGTTGCATATGCGCTTCGAGGCGCAGTCAAGGAGCTCCGGCGGGAGGCGAGTCCACTCCGCGGTCATGGCGTCGGCGGAGTTCACCGCCCGTAGGGCCGCGACCTCGCTGTACGTCCGTCCGTCCCCCATTACGCCGACCGTCCTCACCGGCAGCAGGACGCAGAAGGACTGCCATATGCCGCCGTAAAGCCCGAAGCGCTCCAGCTCCTCGCGGAAGATCGCGTCCGCCGCCCTCAGCACGTCGAGCCGCTCGCGCGTCACCTCGCCCAGGCACCTCACGGCCAGCCCAGGCCCTGGGAACGGCTGGCGGTCCACTATCGCGGCCGGCACATCGAGCAAGCGCCCGATCTCCCGCACCTCGTCCTTGAACAGGTCGCGCAGCGGCTCCAGAAGCTTGAGGTTCATGCGCTCCGGCAGGCCGCCCACGTTGTGGTGGGATTTGATGACAGCCGAGCCCTTCCGCTTCCCGCCGCTCTCGATCACGTCGGGGTAGATAGTCCCCTGAAGGAGCCACTGGGCCGAGGCTATCCGCGACGCCTCCTCCTCAAAGACGCTTATGAAGAGCTCGCCTATTATCTTTCGCTTCCGCTCGGGGTCCGTCACGCCCGAGAGCCGCGACAGGAAGGCATCTGAGGCGTCTACATAGCTCACGGACAGGCCCATTCCCTCGTAGGAGGCGCGAACCTCGGCGGCCTCGTTCAGGCGGAGCAGCCCGTGGTCTACGAAGACGCAGCGCAGGCGGTCTCCTATCGCGCGGTGAACCAGGGCCGCGGCGACGCTCGAGTCCACCCCGCCGGAAAGCCCGCATATGACGGACTCCGACCCAACCTTCGCCCCGATCTCGCCTATCGTCCTGTCGATCCAGCCGCCCAGGTCCCAGTCGCCCCGGCAGCCGCAGAGGTCGAACAGGAAGCGCCCAAGAATTTTGTCTCCGTTCTGTGTGTGGACGACCTCAGGGTGGAACTGGAGGCCGAACAGGCGCCGCTCGGCGTTCTCCATCGCAGCGGCGAGGCCCTCCCCACGCGTCCAGGCCGTGGCGCGGAAGCCGGGCGGCAGCGCGCTGACCCGATCGCCGTGGCTCATCACGACCTCGAACTCGCGCGGCAGGCCTCGGAACAGAGGCGAGGCCTCGTCGGTCTCTATTGGCGTCACGCCGTACTCCGGCCTCTCGCCGGCCGAGACCTCCCCGCCAAGGCACTTCGCCATGAGCTGCATCCCGTAGCATATGCCGAGCACCGGGACGCCGAGCGCGAAGACGTCCTCGTCAACTCTTATGGCCCCCTCGTCGTTCACGCTGTCGGGGCCGCCGGAGATTATCACGCCCTTCGGCGCGGCATCCCTGACTCTGCCGGCATCAGCGTCCCAGGGAAGAACGACGCTGTGGGTCTTCATCTCCCTCACGCGCCGCGCTATCAGCTGCGTGAGCTGCGAGCCGCAGTCTATGATGACGACGTTCTCGCTGCCGTGCTTCCCGCCGTTCAAGCCGTTCATCGTCGCTAGTGCACGCGGCTGCCCAGAGGGATGTCCGAGGCAGGGGCTATCAGCGCAACCTGCTCGCTTCCGGGCGTCTTGACGCTCGCGGCCAGGATCATGCCGTTGCTCTCGACCCCGCCGAGCACCGCCGGCTTGAGGTTCGTCACGACTATGACCCTGTGCCCAAGAAGCTCCTCGGGCTTCACGAACTGCTTCACGCCCGCGCATATGACGCGCTTCTCGTAGCCGAGGTCGATGTCCAATTTGTAGAGCTTCTTCGACTTGGGCACCTCCTCGACCTTCGTCACGAGGGCGACGCGCATCTCGACCTTCGCGAAGTCGTCTATGCCGATCTGCGGCTCGTGGTCGGAGGGAGCCGAAGGCAGGCTGGCAGGCGCATCGGAGACGGAAGCCGCGTTCATGGCCTTCTCCTTGGCCTTCTCCTCCTTCCACTTCTCGACGTCGATGCGCGGGAACAGCAGGGCGCCCCGCTTGACCTTTGCGCCTGCCCCGGCGCCCCATGCGAAGTCGTCCAGCAGCGCCGCCATGGGGCTGCCAGGCAGTCCGAGCTGCGCCCACATCTTCTCGGCGCTCGACGGAATGTAGGGGGCTACGAGCATCGCCGAGAGCCTCAGAGTATCGTGAAGGGTCAGGAGAATTTCCTTCAGCCTGCCGGCATTCCCCGCCTCATGCACCTTCCAGGGGGACGTCTCGTCTATGTACTTGTTGCCGCGGCGGATGAACGTCCATATGTGCTTCAGCGCCTCGTCGTAGGAGAAGGTCTCCATGGCGGAGTCGACGGCCTTGAGGGTGGACGCGCCGAGCGAGCGGACGTCCGAGTCGGTCGCGTCGCCGGAGGGCTGGGCGCTCGGAACGACTCCGTCCGCGTAGCTCACGATCATCTGGATGCTCCGGTTGAGCAGGTTGCCCAGGTCGTTTGCCAGGTCGCTGTTTACGCGTCCGACGAGCGCGAGCTCAGAGAAGTCCCCGTCGTTGCCGAATGGCACCTCGCGCATCAGGAAGTAGCGGAAGGCGTCGGCCCCGTAGACCCTGGCCATCTTGAACGGGTCGACGACGTTGCCCTTGGACTTGCTCATCTTCTCGCCGTCGACCGTCCACCAGCCGTGGGCTATGACCGAGACTGGGACGTTGATCCCAAGCGCTATGAGCATAAGAGGCCATATGACGCAGTGGAAGCGGATTATGTCCTTGCCGACCATGTGGCGGACGGCTGGCCAGTACCGCGCGAACATCGCCGGGTCGTCGAGGTACCCGACGGCCGTGGCGTAGTTGATCAGGGCGTCGAACCACACGTAGACGACGTGCTTCTCGTCGCCCGGCACCGGGATGCCCCACTTGAGCGTGGTCCTCGAGACGGACTGGTCGTGCACGCCGCTCTTGAGGAAGCTCATTATCTCGTTGTATCTCACCGGGGGCATGACGCCCGAGAGGTGCTTCTCGTAGTGCTCGATGAGCTGGGGGACGTACTTCGATGCGCGGAAGAAGTAGCTTTCCTCCTTCATGGTGATCAAGGGGCGTCCGCAGTCCGGGCAGGTGCGGTTCTCGCCCATGCTCGACTCCGGCACGTAGGTCTCGCATGGCACGCAGTACCAGCCCTCGTACGTGCCCTTGTAGATGTCGCCCTGCTCGATCAGGCGCTCGAACATGGCCTGAACGGCCCGGACGTGCCGCGGCTCGGTCGTGCGTATGAAGTCGTCGTTGGAGATGTCGAGCGCCTTCCAGAGCTCCTTGAAGTTGACGTGGATTTTGTCCACGAGCTCCTGAGGCGTCATGCCCTTGGCCTCGGCGGCGGACTGAATCTTCTGCCCGTGCTCGTCGGTGCCGGTGAGGAATCGGACGTCAAAGCCCTTCATGCGCTTATAGCGGCTCATCACGTCGCAGGCGATGGTAGTGTAGGCGTGTCCTATGTGGGGGATGTCGTTGACGTAATAGATCGGCGTTGTGAGATAAAAGCTCCCCTTGTCCATTGCGCAGCCTCCGTTTCTAATGGGAAGCGCATTGGACGCTCCCCGCGTTTGGGGTATTCTATCACCAAGGAGGTCTTGCCGCTATACTTGATTGTGTGGTAGAACGTGTTTGGGAGATGGTGGCGTATGGGCATGGATAAACCGCGCTCGAAGTGGCACGCGGCCTTCGTGTGGGCACTGCGTATGGACTTGTGGAAGTACCGCAACGTTCTGGAGTTCGTGGAGGAGCATCGCCTGACGGTCGAGCCGATGCGCATAGACCTGCTCGTCATCAAAAAGCGGGAGGATGCGGTGATCGAGAAGAGCATCGCGCGCGCGTTCCGGCGCCACAACATCATGGAGTACAAGAACCCGCGCGTCGGCGTGTCGGTGAACGACTTTCACAAGGCGATCTCGTACGTGTTCCAGTACATCTTCTCCGACAAGAACGACGCGGGGGCAGACGACGTTACGTTCACGTTCGTGGCTGGCAGGTATGCGCGCGGTCTTTTCGAGTATATCGAAAGGGTCTGGGGATGTAAAATAAGTGCGGTCGCTTCAGGCGTCATGGCAACTAGAATAGGGCCGATCCCGTTTCAGTTTGTCGAGAGCAGGAGCTTGAGCGAGGAGGGCGGCCTCTGGCTGAGCAGCCTGAACTTCGGCGTCGGCGCGGACAAGTTGGAAAGGGTCGCAGAGGCCTTCCCTGAGGAAGGCGCAGCAGGCGGAGCCGACGGCCTGAGCGCGTACATGCGTGCCGTCGCGAACGCCAACCCAGAGGCTATGAAGGAGGTTTTTACGGAAATGAGGAAGAAGGACACCCTGTACAAGATTCTCATCGACACCGACTTCGCCAGGGACATGATCAGCGAGGGCGAGGCACGAGGCGAGGCACGAGGCGAGGTCAAAAGCGCACTAAACATTGCCCGCAGGATGCTGACCGGCGGCCTGTCCGTCGAGGACGTGCTCCGCTTCACCGGCCTGTCCCGCGAACAGCTTCGGGAGGGGACGGCGGGGAATTAGCCCGCCCCTCTTACGCCTTTCAGCAGGTTGGCCATCTCTATGGCCCCAACCGCGCAGTCCGCTCCTTTGTTGCCCGACTTGCTCCCGGCGCGGAGGAGCGCCTGCTCCAGCGTGTCGCAGGTCAGCACGCCGAAGAGCACCGGCACGCGCTGCTCCAGCCCGACCTGAGCGAGCCCCTTGGACACCTCCGCCGCCACGTAGTCGAAGTGCGGCGTGTCGCCCCGAATCACGGCGCCCAGAGCGATGACCGCGTCGTAGCGTCCGGAAAGGGCGAGCTCCTTCGCCGCCAGAGGGAGCTCCCACGCGCCAGGCACCCAGCACACGTCTATGCTCTGATGGGACACGTCGTGCCGAATCAGGGCGTCCTTCGCCCCCTCCAGCAGCTTGTTCGACACGAGCTCGTTGAAGCGCGACACCACGACGGCCACGCTGAGTCCAGTGCCTATCAGCCTGCCCTCGAAAAACCGCATGAAAACAACCTCCTTATGTGGGATAAAAAAGCGCGGGGGCATGGGGAATTGATGGGTGCCTCCGCGCTTATGCCTAAAACTTTATCTCGTGGCACACGGCCTTCAGGGCGTCGGCCGACGCGCGCAGGTGCTCCTCCTCCTCAGGCGTAAACCTCGCGTAAAGGCAGTCCGCTATGCCCTGAGCGCCCACGGCGAAGGGAAGGCTCAGGCACACGTCGTCTATCCCGTACTGCCCGTTCAGCATGCTGCTCACCGATACTATGACCTTGCTGTTCGTGAAGATGTCCTTGCATATCTCGCAAACGGACATGGCTATGGCGAAGTACGTCGCGCCCTTGCCCGCTATGACCCTCGCCCCGGCCTTGCGCACGTCGTCCAGAACCTCCGTGCGCCAGTTCTGCCCTGGGTACTTCGCGTCCATGCAGTCCGCGGCCTTGACGCCGAATATGGACGCCATCGACCACGGAATGAACGACGTGTCGCCGTGCTCACCGAGCACGTATGCGTGGATGTTCACGTAGCTCCTGCCCGTGCGGTTGGAGAGTATCGCCCTGAGGCGCGACGTGTCCAGCAGAGTGCCAGAGCCTATGACCCGCCCAGTCGGCAGGCCGGACAGTTTCGTCACGGCGTAGGTCAGGACGTCCACGGGGTTGCTGACGACCAGGTGCACGGCCTCGGGCGCGTGCTGCATGACCTCGCCGACCACGCCTCGGAATATGTCGACGTTGACGTTCACGAGGTCGAGCCGAGTCATCCCGGCCTTGCGCGGCATGCCGAGGGTGTAGATGACTATGTCCGAGTCGTTGGCGTCCGAGTAGCTCCCGGAGTATATCTTCATCGGGGCGATGAAGCGCGCGCCCTGTATGATGTCCATAGCCTCGCCCTCGGCTTTTTCCTCGTTGATGTCCACGAGCACGACCTCGGAGGCCAGCTCTTTCAGCGCCAAGGTATAGGCGATTGTCGACCCGACGTTGCCCGTGCCCAAGATAGTTACCTTTCTGCCCTTAATCATGGTTGACCTCCCTATACTAAGCACCGACTGCCGCTTTCACGGCGCCGAGGTTCCACTCCCCAAGCCCCACGAGCTCAAAAAGAGCGCCCGCGCCGCGCAAAATCGCCAGCCTGTTTGCTCTAACCCTATCGTCAGAGTCCATCACCATCACGTCGTCGAAGAACCCGGCGACGACCGGGGAGAGCTCGGACAAAGTGCCGGTCAGTCCCTTCCAGTCGTTGGCCTTGAGCTCCTCCTCCACGCGCGGCCTCGTCCTCTCCACAGCGTCGTGAAGCGCCTTCTCAGCTGGCTTGGCCAGCAGCGACGGGTCAACGGCATCAGCGCCCTCGCCCTCCGCCTTGCGCAGGATGTTGTTAACCCTCGTCGCGGCGTTAACCAGGGACGAGAACCACGGCTCGTCCTTCACCTCGTTCAGAGCATCGAGCAGCCTCATAACCTGAAGCGGCCTATCCCCGGCCACGGAGATGGCCAGAGTCGCCAGCTCGTGCTCGAAGCCCTTTTCCTTCAGGCGCACGAGAAGCCGCTGCTCCATAAAGGACAGCGAGGCATCAATGACCTCCTCTGGCACCGCGTTCTCGGCGCCGGCCTCGCGAACCGACGCGGTCACGTCTATGTCGAGCTTGCGGCCCCAGATTATCTCGTACACGCACCTCGCGGCGCGGCGCAGGGCATAGGGGTCCTGCGAGCCGGTCGGCTCCAGACCGACTTTGTGGCAGTTCACGATGATAAGCACTCTCTCGGCTATGCCCAAGACAGCCCCGACGTCGTCGGTCGGAAGATCTAGCGGCTCAGAGGCGGACTTCGGGAGGTACTGCTCGTAGAGAGCCAGAGCCACCCTCGGATCCTCGCCGTCCAGCTTGGCGTACTCGCGGCCCATTACACCCTGAAGCTCCGGGAACTCGTAGACCATGTGGGAGACGAGGTCGGCCTTCGACAGGAACGCCGCGCGCTCCACGAGCTTGGAGATGTCCTGCCTTCCGAATGCCTCGCATATCCACATGGCCAGCTTCCGCGTCGCCATGACCTTGTCGTGCACCGAGCCAAGCTTCTCCTGGTAGAGCACGTCCTTCAGTCGCTCGACGTTCGAGGCGAGGTTCCTCTTGCGGTCCTCCTCCCAGAAGAACCAAGCGTCCTCAAGCCTGGCGCGGAGCACCCTCTCGTTGCCCTCGCGTATCGCGCTCATGTCCACGGCGCGGTTGTTCGACACGCCGACGAACAGGTTTCGCAGCCGCCCGTCCTTCGTCTTCACGGCGAAGTACTTTTGGTTCTTCTTCATGGTGGTGATCGGAACCTCACGCGGCAGCGCCAGGAACCGCTCGCTGAACGAGCCGATGAACGGCACCGGGTCTTCGACGAGGTAGAGGTTCTCCTCGACGAGCTCCGGGTCGCGCTCGACCGTGCCGTCGATCTCGTTCTCCAGCGCTGCTATTCCGGCGAGGAGGTTCTGCCTGCGCTTACCCTGGTCGAGCAGCACCTGGTTGTCGTACAGCCTCGGCAGGAAGTCCGACGCGCTCCGTATCTCCACCCGCTTCTTGCCCATGAAGCGGTGCCCGCTAGACACGCGCCCGCTGGTCACGCCGCCATACTCGAACGGCACGACCTCGTCCCCGAACAGCGCCGTTATCCACCGTATGGGGCGGGCGAAGCGCACGGACGGGTCGCTCCAGTACATGTTCTTAGGGAACACGAGCTTCCCTATCATGCCGACGAACAGGCCGGGCAGAAGCGTCACAGTCTGTACTCCCCGCTCCCTGACCTCGGCTGCCGCGTACTTGACTCCGTCGACGTCTATCTCCTTCAGGTCGGCCACGGACACGCCCCTGCTCTTGGCGAAGCCCTCGGCGGCGCGCGTCGGCTGCCCCTCCGGGGTGAAGGCCGAGGCCATGCTCGGCCCCTTGATCGTGGCCACGAGGTCGTCCTGCTTCTCGGAGACCCCGTCCATGCAGAGCGCCAGCCTTCTCGGGGTCGCGTAGACCGAGGCGGCCTCGAACGACACCCGCGCCTTCACGAACTCGGAGTCCGCCAGCGCCGAGAGCGTCTCTATGGCAGGGGGAATGAACCGGGAGGGGATCTCCTCCGTCCCGATCTCCAGCACAAGGTCGCGCTTCATTTCGACTCGCCTCCGTGTCCTTCGGAGCGGCGTTCCGTTCCGCCCGAGGGGAATTTTTCCATAAGTGGGTAACCCATGCTCTCGCGCATCTTGGCGTAGCCCTCGCAGCATCGGACGGCGAGCGAGCGGATTCGGCCTATGTAGCCCGTGCGCTCTGTGACGCTTATCGCGCCCCTGGCGTCGAGCAGGTTGAACGTGTGGGAGCACTTGAGCACGTAATCGTAGGCCGGCTGGATGAGGCCTTTGTCAAGCACCCGCGCCGCCTCGGCCTCGTACATTCCGAAGAGCTTGAACAGCATCTGCACGTCGGCTGTCTCGAAGTTGTACTTCGAGTACTCGACCTCGTTCATTCGGTGGACGTCGCCGTATGTGACGCCGTTTACCCATTCTAGGTCGTACACGCTCTTGGTCTTCTGGACGTACATTGCTATGCGCTCGAGGCCGTACGTCAGCTCCGCTGGGACGAGCTTCATGTCGACGCCGCCGACCTGCTGGAAGTACGTGAACTGCGTCACCTCCATGCCGTCGAGCCACACCTCCCACCCGAGGCCCCATGCCCCGATGGTAGGGTTCTCCCAGTCGTCCTCGACGAAGCGTATGTCGTGCTCCTCCGGCACTATGCCCAGCGCGACGAGGCTCTGGATGTAGAGGTCAAGGATGTCCTCCGGAGCCGGCTTTATGATGACCTGGTACTGGTAGTAGTGCTGAAGGCGGTTGGGGTTTTCGCCGTAGCGTCCGTCTGTTGGCCGGCGCGACGGCTCGACGTACGCGACGCGCCAGGGTTCGGGGCCAAGAACGCGAAGTGCGGTGGCAGGGTTCATCGTGCCGGCCCCGACCTCGATGCCGTACGGCTGCTGAACGACGCAGCCCTGATCTGCCCAGAAGCGTTCCAGCCGAAAAACGATGTTTTGAAAATCCAAAGCGATCAAGCCTCATTTCCAATGGTAGAACGCGGACGAGCCCGCTGTAAATTCGATTCCTAATCTTAGCAGATTCCCGCCCTCTTTACATACTCGCCCGTTCCCTTCATAATAAGCTCTCAAAAGGAGGTTTTCTTAAACCTTGAACTCGCGCAAAGAACATTTTTTCGACGGGCTGGTCTCGATCATCGAGCGCCTCAGGGGGCCAGGCGGCTGCCCATGGGACAGGGAGCAGAGGGCCGCTGACCTCCGCGCTTACATCGTGGAGGAGGCGTACGAGCTCACCGACGCCATCTCCAAGGGCGACCCAAGCGCCATCCGCGAGGAGTCTGGCGACCTCCTGCTCCAGATAGTCTTCCTTGCCTCCATCGAGAAGGAGGCGGGAGAGCTCCCATGCGGCGTCGAGGACGTCGTCGGCACCCTGTGCGAGAAGCTCATACGCCGACACCCGCACGTCTTCGGGGACGCGCTCGCGGCCGACAGCGAACAGGTGCTGCGCAGCTGGGAGAAGATCAAAAGGGAGGAAAAAGGGGGCAGGGAAAAAGAGGCCTCCGTCCTTTCCGGCGTTCCGCGCGGGCTGCCGCCGCTCCTCAAGGCGCACAGGATGCAGGGCAAGGCCGCGCACGTGGGGTTCGACTGGCCCAAGGGCGACGTCGCGCCCCTCTTTGCTAAGCTTGAGGAGGAGGTCGCGGAGCTCAGGGCCGCGGCGGCTAAGGGAGACGCCGACGCAGCGGAGGACGAGCTCGGCGACGTGCTGTTCATGGCCGTGAACCTCGCGCGCTACCTCAAGATCAACCCGGACGCGGCGCTGTCCAGGGCGTGCGAGAAGTTCGCCTCGCGCTTCCGCCACATGGAGATGGAGGCGGCCGAGAGCGGCTCTAAGCTCGAGGACTTGTCCCCGGCCGAGCTGGACGGGCTCTGGAACGAAGCTAAAAAGTCCTCATCGAAGCAGCATTAGCATTAGTCACAGTCTTTACAACCTTTACAACGGGAGGCACAAAAATGACCGCTAAACCAGCCAAGATCACGGAAACCGCGCTTCGCGACGCGCACCAGTCCTTATTCGCCACGCGAATGCGCACGTCGGATATGGAGCCTATTCTGGAGAAAATGGACGCGGCAGGCTACTACGCCCTCGAAATGTGGGGCGGGGCCACGTTCGACAGCTGCATGAGATTCCTCGACGAAGACCCATGGGAACGCCTTCGCATCGTTCGCAAGCACGTCAAGAAGGCCAAGCTACAGATGCTCCTGCGCGGGCAGAACCTCGTGGGCTACCGGCACTACGCCGACGACGCGGTGCGCGAGTTCGTCAAGCGCACGGTCGGCAACGGTATGGACATCGTGCGGATCTTCGACGCCCTGAACGACCTGCGCAACATGGAGGTGGCGGCGGATCAGGTAAAGAAGGAGGGCGCCCACCTACAGCTGTGCATCTCCTACACCCTGTCGCCGGTTCACACCCTGAAGGCCTTCGCTGAAATGGCCGGCGAGATGGCGGGCATGGGCGCGGACTCCATAGCCATAAAGGACATGGCCGGCCTGCTCAGCCCAGTGGACTGCGCATCCCTCGTCAAGGCCATAAAGGCCAAGACCGACCTGCCTCTGGAGCTTCACTCGCACTACACGAGCGGGCTTGCGTCCATGACATACTACGCCGGGCTGGAGGCTGGCGCGGACATCGTGGACACGGCCATATCGCCCCTGTCGATGGGCACGAGCCAGCCTCCGACCGAGTCACTGGTCGCTGCCCTCGCCGGCGGCCCCCTCGACACCGGCATGAAGCTCGACAACCTCATCCCGGTCGCCGAGCACTTCAAGAAGGTCAGGGAGAAGTACTCCAAGCTGATAGCCGACATCGGCGGCGTGGACATCAACATACTCCGCTACCAGGTGCCGGGCGGGATGTACTCGAACCTCGTGAACCAGCTCAAGGAGCAGAACTCCCTGAACAAGCTCGAGGCGGTCATGAACGAGATCCCCGTCGTGCGCAAGGCCATGGGATACCCGCCGCTCGTGACTCCGACGAGCCAGATAGTCGGCACTCAGGCGACGCTGAACGTCCTGACCGGCGAGAGGTGGAAGGTCATACCGAAGGAGGTCAGGCAGTACTTCCTCGGATACTACGGCAAGGCCCCTGCCCCGCTCGACCCTGAGGTTCAGAAGATAGCGATAGGCGACGAGACCCCGATAACCTGCCGCCCAGGCGAGAAGATCCCGCCGGAGATGGAGCAGGCCCGCATTGACTCCGCCGCGTGGGCAACGCAGCCCGAGGACGCCCTGACGTGGATAATGTTCCCGCAGGTGGCGAAGGACTTCCTGCCCCTGAAGTACGCCCGCGTCACGAAGCGCGACGTAGGCCTTCAGGAGCTAGTGGACGGGGCGGCCTATCCGGTGTGAGCGAGGGGTTCTCTCAGTCCGTGTCCCTGTCGGGCGAGGCAGCCATGTCCCGCCTCTGCGGGGTGAACGACCGCAATCTGGAGATGTTCCGCGAGCGCTACCCGGTCAGCCTTCTCGCGCGCGGGTGCGAGATACGGGTGAGCGGGCCGGACGAGCCTCCGGTTGCGCTGGTCGGCAGCCTGCTGTCGCGCCTGGCTGACGCCGCCGACAGAGGGCATGAGATATGCGCGGACGACGTCCGCCGCGCGATGGACGCCGTGGCCGAGGGACGCGACCCGGACGTGGAGTCGCTCTACGTCGACGTGATATGCGTGACGGCAAAGGGCAAGCCCATAAGGGCCAAGACCGCCGGACAGCGGGCCTACGTCAGGGCTATGATGGAGAACGACATACTCTTCGGCGTCGGCCCGGCCGGGACAGGCAAGACCTACCTCGCCGTGTGCCGCGCCGTGGCCATGCTGAAGGCCGGCGAGGTGGGGAGGGTCATCCTCGTGAGGCCAGCCGTCGAGGCGGGTGAGAGCCTTGGGTTCCTGCCAGGCGACCTGCGCGAGAAGGTCGAGCCCTACGTCCGTCCCCTCTACGACGCCTTCTACGACCTGCTGTCGCCGGAGCGCTTCGCCCGCTGCGTGGACAAGGGCGTGATCGAGATAGCCCCGCTCGCCTACATGAGGGGGCGCACTCTCAACGACAGCTTCATAATCTTGGACGAGGCGCAGAACACAACGCCGGAGCAGATGAAGATGTTCCTGACGCGCCTCGGCTTCGGCTCCAAGGCCGTCGTGACCGGCGACGTCACCCAGATAGACCTTCCGAGCGGCAAGGAGTCGGGACTCAACCAGGTGAGGT
The DNA here is from genome assembly GCA_031272145.1 of Synergistaceae bacterium. Classification (GTDB taxonomy): domain Bacteria; phylum Synergistota; class Synergistia; order Synergistales; family Aminobacteriaceae; genus JAISUL01. The sequence continues at coordinate 3,099 of JAISUL010000067.1, read as the reverse complement.
CGATTCTGGCCGGCATCAAGGGGATAGAGTTCTTCGACCTCACCCCTGCCGACATCGTACGGCACGAAATAGTTCAGAAGGTGGTGCGGGCTTACGAGCGCTATGAAAGCCAAAAACAGCATCAAGACCGGCGGGACTAAGGGCTCGCGTTTCTCAGCGTTTGTCGCGGTCATGCGCGGGCTGCTGAGGTATTACTTCCCGCTTGTGGCCGCCCTTTGGGCCGTGTGCGCCGTGCTGCTCGTCCTGCAGTGGCGCTTCTCGTCCGACGGGTACAGGGTTGGGGAGCCGTCGCCCCGCACGTATTACGCCAGATCGCGCATGGAGATCATCGACAACGCCGCGACGAACCAGCTCCGCGACATGGCGGCCGCCTCGGTCGCTGGCGTCGTGGTCAAGGACGGTGGCGCGGAGGAGCGCATGAGGCGCGGCTTGGACGAGTTCCGCGACCTGCTGGACGGACGGGTGGAGAGCGCGCGCATAAAGAGCGCCGAGCAGATCGGCCCGTCGGCAGGGCAGAGGCGCTTCGACGCGGACATGGTCGTGGCATTTCGCGGCCTCAGCGACGACCGCAGGGAGGCTCTGCTCGACATGGCCGATAAGGTCGGGGAGGAGTGGCTCGACGCCGACGCGAAAAGCGGCGCTGCCCGCGCGGCGCGCGTCACCGACGGCATAGGCGAGGCTGGAAAGGTCAGGCTGTGGGACGAGATAGGCAAGCAAAACCTGTCCACGGCCGAGGCCAACCTGCTCTACCAGCTGCTGTCGATTGTGCTGGAGCCGAGCTACAGGATCGACCCTCGACTGACCGACATAGCGCGCGATGACCTGCGCGAGTCCGTCTCGACCGTCGAGAGGACGCTGCGCACTGGGGACGTGATAGTCGAGCGCGGCCAGGACGTCACGTTCAGCATGGCGTCCACGCTTCAGGCCCAGGGCTACAGCCCTCAGGACTTCCCTTGGATTCGGTTTGCCGCTGCCTTTGCCATCATCGCCGCCATACCGCTTTGGCTCGAAATACTGGCTGGCACCAGAACGCACCCGAAGCCCGAAAATGGCGAGGTCGCGAGCCTCGGCCCTCCCCCTCTCTACGGCATATCGCGCAGCGCTTTAGACGACACAGACCGCAAGTGCATCGTGACCATGATGTCCATCGGCTGGGTCTGCGAGCTCGCTGCGACGTACTGCGGCACGATGGGGGCCGGGATATTGGCCTCGGCGGCTGTGGCTTACCTATGTATGCCGCGGCGCTTCGCGTACTTTTTCTGCATAGCCGTCGGAATGTCCGAGATATTCATAGTGACGCGGATGGACTCGTCCAATATGCTGCTGCAGCTGTTTCTGGTGTTCGCGTCGGCTATGATGGGATACGGCATTCTGCACAGAGTTGGCTCGATAGAGAGCTTGAGCCGCAAGGTCCTGCTGATGGCCGTTATGCTCGCCGTGCTCGACCAGATAGCGGACGTCTACCAGGGATGGGGCATAACGTGGGAGACCCTGATGCTTTCGGGCGCGATAGGCGATACATGGCGCGAGGGCGCGAAGTTCCTCTTTGCGGAGGCCGTCCTGGCCTTGGCGGCGATCGTCGTCATGCATATGCTGGAGAACTTCATAGGCGTCATGTCGGCGATTCGCACGATGGAGCTCAGCCACCCGTCAAACCCGCTTCTAAGGAAGCTTCAGACCGAGGCGCCTGGCACCTATCACCACAGCCTCATGATCGGCACCCTCGCCGAGGCGGTTGCGCCGGAGCTCGGCTTAGACCCGAACGTCATGAAGGTAGGGGCCTACTACCACGACATAGGCAAGCTGCGCCGCCCTAACTTCTTCATCGAAAACCAGCGCGGCGGAGTTAACGTCCACGACAGCATGACCCCGACTCTGTCCGCCATGACGATCATAGCCCACGTCCGCGAGGGGCTCGACATGGCGCGGGAGTTCCACCTGCCGCGGCGCGTCAGGCGCTTCATAGGAGAGCACCACGGGACGACGACGCTCGGCTACTTCTATAAGAAGGCCAAGAACATGGGCGAGAACGTGGACATCGGGCAGTTTCGCTACCCAGGGCCGAAGCCGCGCTCGCGCGAGACGGCCCTGCTGATGATACTGGACTCGTCGGAGGCGGCCATGAGGGCCGAGAGCGGCAGCATAAGGTCGCTGAAGGACATAAGGGAGGTTGTCGAGAGGGTAATAGCCGCCAAGCTCGCCGAAAACCAGTTCGACGACGTGGACTTCACCTTCAGCGAGATGACCATCATAAAGGAGGCGCTGTTCAAGGCCTTCCAGTCTATGTACCACACGCGCGTGGTCAAGGAGATCAAATAGCAAATCGATTCAACCGGAGGGTTTGTGTTTTGCATTTAAGCGTGAATATGGATGTCTCGGACGGCGATCCCGTAGGTCCGAGTTGTGAGGAGGTTCTGTCCTCGGAGCTTCTGACGCTCTGCCCCGAGGCTGCGCGCTTCGGATATGCGGAGATGTCCCTGTCCTTCGCCGGCGAGGACGAGATGAGGTCGCTCAACCGAGAGTACCGCGGCATAGACGAGCCGACCGACGTGCTGTCCTTCCCTATGTGCGAGGAGGACGGGAAGTTCGTCCCTCCACCAGCCTCCGCCGTCCTGCCCCTCGGCGACGTGGTGATATGCCCCGCCATGTTCGACGGAACAAGGGACGCCCTGTGCCTGCTTTTGGCTCACGGCTTCCTTCACCTGCTTGCGTGGGACCACGACACGCCCGAACGCGAGGCTGCCATGTTTGAGCGCCAGGACGCAATAGCGGTAAAGTTAGCCGCAGCCATGGGTGACGCGGCATGACCGACATCCTCGTCGGGGCGTTGATGCTCCTGTTCTTGCTCTGCCTGTCGGCGTTCTTCAGCGCGTCCGAGACGGCCGTGACGACGTCAGGCCGGAGCCGCCTGCTGGCTCTGCTCGACAAAAAGCCCTTTTACAGGCCGTTCATCAAGTGGCTTCTGGACGACGTACAGAGCGTCCTCACCTTCTGCCTCATCTCCAACAACATCGTAAACATAGCCGCCAGCTCCATAGCCACGGCCATTGTCATGCGCTTTTTCGGCACGGGCGCGGTGGTCTGGGTCGTGCCGATCAT
>JAISUL010000024.1 GCA_031272145.1 Synergistaceae bacterium | reverse complement strand
GGATTTTTTGCTACACCCCCCGTACAAAAAAGTCGAAAAATCACCCCCCTACCCCCTTGACATCCCACCGCTTTGCGTGTATCATGTTCCCTCGCGCTGTCGCTGCAGACGCGCTGGCGCCGCCGTTGGGCAGCGCGTAAACTTAAGTAAGAAAGTTTTGAGGAAAGGAGAGACCCGCCATGATCGAAACCAGAGGCTGCGCGTTCGCGCTGTTGCTCGGATTTTATCTGTCTGCTCGCGGGTCCTCCGTTTGGATGGTCGGCGCGTAGGCGTCGGCGCGTTTTCCTCAAGAAGCCTCAGGACGCAGAGAAACTCCAAACCGGGACCCCAGTTCAGGGGCCCCGGTTTTTTTATGCCGCGAGGCAGGAGTGACGGGGGGACGCTGTCCCCTCACGGGGGGAACATCCCCCCTTGCCCCCTTGGGGGAAAATTTATTCGGAGGTTGTGTCATGTCGGAAAAAGGCGCGAGTTGGGGAGCTTGGTCGGTGGCGTTCGTTTGGTTCACGACGCACTTCGGCGGCGGGTTCGCAAGCGGGCGGCAGATCGTGGAGTTCTTCGCCCAGTTTGGGTGGTACGCGGTGTTCACGCCGATCATATCGGTCGCGATAATCTCGGCGGTGCTCTATTTCGCTTGGAGCTTCGCGGTCAAGCACAAGACCTACGACTACCTCACGTGGAGCAGCGGGTACTTCAAGCCCCTGGGCAAGGCGTTGACGTTCTTCTTCGAGATCGTCATCGAGGTAATGTACATCATCATCCTCCTTCTCGCGACCGGAATAGCGCTCGCCACAGGCGGCACTCTGGTCTCTGAGATACTGCCGAACGTCTCCTACAGCGCGTGTACCGTGGCCCTCGCAGTGCTGATATTCGTCCTGACGATATGGGGCGCCGAGACGGTCAGGCGGGCGGCAGCGTCTATGGCCATACTGATCATCGCCGGAATGCTCGTCATCTACCTCACCAGCCTCTACAACAACTTCCCCAAGCTCGCGGCGGCGGTCTCGGCCATGCCCTCGCCCGCGGATAAGGGCGGGTTCGGAGAGGCCCTCTGGCAGAGCGTGAAGTACGCCGGGCTCCAGTGCGCGGTCGTCGGGGCGTACATCGCCGTGGCCGACGCCCTGAAGACGCAGGACGACGTCAAGAAGACCACTCTCGTCGGCTTTGTGCTCAACGCCGGAATGCTGATGCTCGCCATGACGGGCGTCTTCGCGTTCTACCCCGAGATCAACGCCGAGAGGATGCCGATAATCTACGTCACCCTGCACGGCGGCGGCGGCGAGCCGGTGCTTCTGGTGGTGTCGCTGATAATCCTGCTGGCGGTCGTCTCCACGGGCGTCGGCATGGTCTACGGCGGAGCACGGCGCGTGTCGAACTGGTGGAAGAAAAAGACCGGCACAGGCGAGTCACGCGCGGTCGACGTAATCGCCCCGGCGGTCTACATCCTCGTGGCATGGTGCCTCTCCACGTTCGGCCTCATCGGCCTGATCGCACAGGGCTACGGCTGGGTCGGCATCCTCTCCACCCCGCTCGTCGTCATCCCCATCCTGCTGATGGGCTTCGTGCACCGGCGCCATAGTTAGCGTTTTCGGAGGGGTCTGAGCCCCAAAGCAAATGGGGTTAGGGGGGATGTTCCCCCCTCAGGGGGGCCAACGCCCCCCGTTACTGGAGGTGGATTTATGAAGGTCGCTGTGCTTATAAAGCAGGTTCCGGCGACGGAAAACGTCAAGATCGACCCGAAGACCGGCGTGATGGTGCGCGAGGGTCTGGCAGTCGAGGTCAATCCGCTCGATCTTCACGCGATAGAGGAGGCCGTCCGGATCAAGGAGCGCACGCCTGGCGTCAGCGTGACGGCCCTGACGATGGGGCCTCCGGCGGCGGCGAAGGCGGCGCGTTACGCCGTCTCGATGGGCTGCGACGCAGGGGTCGTCATCACCGACCGCGCGTTCGCCGGCTCTGACACTCTGGCGACGGCGAGGGTGCTGGCCGAGGCGGTCAAGAAGCTCGGGCCCTTTGATCTGATACTTGCGGGCGAGAGGGCGACGGACGGCGAGACTGGGCAGGTCGGCCCGCTCGTGGCGGCGCTGCTGGGCGTCCCTCCACTGACCTACGTGAGCGGGCTTGAGTTCGGCTCAGCGAAGGTGGAGGCGCGGCGCGCGGTCGAGGGGGGGCACGAGAGGGTCTCAGCTCCGCTCCCTGCCCTCGCCGTCGTCGTGAAGGAGATAAACTCCCCGAGGCTCTGCACCCTTTCGGGCAAGCTTCGGGGCAAGAGCGCCGAGATCGGCGTGATGTCCCTTGCCGACGTCGGGCTCCCAGCTGAAAAAACCGGCCTCACCGGCTCGCCGACGAGGGTGGTCAACGTCAGCTACCCGAAGGTTACGCGCGAGTGCAGAAAGGTCTCAGCGGACGGCGGCGGAGCAGTCGAGGCAATGCTCGGCTTCATTGAGGAGGTGGGAGTGTGATGGGCGGCGAAGTTTGGACTCTGGCAGAAATGCGAGCCGGCACCCTGCACTCGGTATCGCTGGAGCTGCTCGCCTGGGGGCGGGGGCTCGCCGATACGCTGGGCGTCCCCCTGGCGTCGGTCGTGCTTGGCTCAGGGCTTGACGGAGTAGAGAAGCCACTGTTCGCCGGCGGGGCGGATAAGGTCTACGTCGTGGACACTCCATCCCTCCTGCACTACTACTCGGACGCCGCGGCCAAGGTTTTGGCCGAGATGGCGCGGAAGTTTTCGCCCCAGATAATCATCGCATCGGCGACGACTCAGGGGCGGAGCACCATGCCGGCGCTGTCGGCCATGCTTGAGGCTGGGCTCACGGCGGACTGCACCGGACTGTCAATAAGGGACGGACGCCTGCTGCAGACGCGTCCTGCCATCGGCGGGAACGTGATGGCGGACATAATGACGCCGGAGCGCCGTTCGGGGTCTAACCCCCAGGGGTTGACTAACCCCCCGCAGATGTGCACTGTCCGTCCGAAGTCGCGCAGGCCTCTCACCCCCGACGCCACGCGGAGCGGCGAGGTCGTTCGGTACAAGCCTCAAGAAAACTCTCTATCCTCGCTGATTGAGTTTCTGAGCTTCGAGGCCGAGCAGCGCGTCGGGCTTCCGATTCAGGACGCGGACGTGATCGTGGCCGGGGGCAAGGGGATGAAGGGGGCGAAGAACTTCGCGCTTCTGGACGAGCTGGCGCAGCTGCTGAACGGCTCGGTCGGGGCGTCGCGCAACGCGGTTGACCTCGGCTGGGCGCCGTACTCGGCTCAGGTGGGTTTGAGCGGCAAGTCCGTCACGCCGCGGCTCTACATCGCCTGCGGCATATCCGGCGCGGTTCAGCACCTCGCGGGGATGTCGGGCGCCGAGAAGGTCATCGCCGTGAACACCGACCCGGACGCACCGATATTCGGCGCGGCGGACTTCGGCGTCGTGGGGAGCGTTCTGGACGTCCTGCCCCAGCTGATCGGCGCCTTAAGGGGGAAAGCGAAATGAGCGGCGTATACGGCAAGGTGACGCCTGAGGTCGTGGCGGAGCTCCGCCAGAAAATCGGCGACAGGAACGTGGTCTACGAGGACCGCGACGCGCTGGAAAACTACGCGTGCGACACGGCCGGGGTGATCTTCGCGCACAACCCCGACGCCGTCGTGAAGCCGGAGAACGCGGAGCAGGTCAGCGCCGTAATGGAGACAGCGAGCCGCTACCGCGTGCCGGTGACGCCGCGTGGGGCCGGCAGCGGGCTGGCAGGCGCCGCCATTCCGGTCAAGGGCGGCATAGTGCTATCCATAGAGAAGATGAACCGCATCTTGGAGATAGACCCTGTGAACCGCGTGGCGGTCGTCGAGCCCGGCGTGGTGACGAACGACCTCTGCAAGGCCGCAGCCGAGAAGGGCTTTCTCTACGCCGGCTACCCGATGAGCACGGAGACCAGCTTCATCGGAGGCAACGTCGGCACCAACGCGGGCGGCGGGAAGGTCATACGCTACGGCAGCACGAGGCGGCACGTGCTTGGGCTGGAGGTCGTGCTTCCGTCCGGCGCGGTGGTTCAGCTCGGCGGCAAGTTCCGGAAGGACACGTGGGGCTACAGCCTGCTCCAGCTCATGGTGGGGTCAGAGGGCACGCTCGGCGTGATCACGAAGGTAATAGTGAACCTTGAGCCCCTGCCCGGCCGCACTGTGAACCTCCTTGCCGCCTATCCCGACCTCGACACGATGGTCTCGACCGTGGCGAAGGTAGTTCAGTCCGGGACGCGGGTTATATCCTGCGAGTTCTTCGACAGGTTCGCGACGAAGGTCACGACGGACTACGTCGGCACGCCGCTTCCGTATCAGGACAGGACTGAGGCGTACCTTTTGATCCAGATCGAGGGCAACAACGACGACGAGATCGAGGCGGCCTACGAGAAGGTGGGCAAGATATGCGAGGCTCAGGGCGCCTTCGAGGTCTTCGTGGCCGAGAGCCGCATAGATTCCCAGATGATCTGGAACGTGAGGCAGAACCTTGCGGAGGGCATGAGGGCCTACGACCCCTACTGCTCTCTGTCCGGCGACGTGGTGGTGCCTCTGTCCGCCGTGCCGAGCATGATAAAGACCATCAACAGGCTAGCGGAGAAGTGGCGCGTGCCAGTGGGGAACTGCGGGCACATAGCGGACGGGAACATCCACCCGCTGGCGGCGAAGCCCGATGGCATGCCGCCGGAGGAGTGGGGCGAGTACGCCGAGCAGTTCTTCCACGAGATGATCGAGGAGGCGGTGAAGCTGGGCGGCGTGGGAAGCGGCGAGCACGGGGTAGGGTTCTTGAAGCTGCCGACGCTGCTCTCGACGAAGACGCCGGAGGAGCGCAGGATACACCGAGCGATCAAGCTGGCCTTCGACCCGCTGGAGATAATGAACCCTGGGAAGCTGGTACAGGGGGAGTAGGAGAGTAGGAGTTAGAGGCCGCGGGAAGGCCTCCACGGGCTGCTTGCCCGCCGGAGGCCTCCTGCCCCTTGACTCCGGGCTTTTTGTGTATATAATGGAAGAAGTGAGAAGCAGGCCTGCGTAACCTCTACTGCTTCGGGGACGCCTCCCCAAAAGGAGGTGATAACGATGAACACAGCGATACATATTCTTCTGGCGCTAGCGGCTATCTGTACCGCGATTGTCGAGATTCTCCGCGCCATAGCTTGCAAGTAATCTACCTTACTCTTTTAGGTGGTTTTAAACCGCCGGAGTGGGGTGCCACGCCCCGCTTCGGCCTACCGCCTGCTTCTCACTTTTGATTCTATCACGCCGATCAGAAAAAATCAACTAGGTCAGTACAAAAAATCTGGGGCACCAGACCCATAGAGGGTCAGCATGCGCCGTCCGAAAATGTGCATTTAGGCGTCACCCCCTGTACCCCTGTCACTCACACCCCTCAAACCAGCGCGGCGACTGGGCTGAAGGCTGTGACAGGGGGGGTGTTGCTTGGTGTCACTTTGGGGTCTTTTTCCACTACATCCACCCCAGATGCAAAATGTTTTCACTTATTTCAGAAAACCTCTTGACATCAAAGTCTGCCCTGTGTATAATGCGAGCATATCTTATTTCATCGAGAGGGACCCAGCTCAGAAGGACCTCCGAAGAGGACCCCTATTATATATAAATACTACAAGTATATATATATATATATAGATATACTGAGCACTGTGCTCACAAGCATAATGTGCCCAGGAAAGAGCTAAAGTGACCCCCGTGACACCCCCCCCTGTCACGGCCCTCAGCCCAGTCGCCGCGCTGGTTTGAGGGGTGTGAGTGACAGGGGTACAGGGGGTGACGCCTAAATGCACATTTTTGAGCTGGGCTAAGGAGGAAAGGCGCCTAACCCCAGTGGCGGGGGGCAAAGCCCCCCTTACGCCTCTATGGGTATCTCCGCCTGCTCCGCTGGGGGGAAGGTGCTTGTCCATGTCCTCACAGGCAGGCCCCATATCTTTATGAACCCGACGGCCGCCGAGTGGTCGAACGCGTCGCCCTCCGAGTAGGTCGCGAGGTCGTGGCGGTAGATGGTCTTCTCGGCCTTCATGCCCCGCACCACGGCCTGACCCTTGAACAGGCGAACCTTGACCGTGCCGCTCACGTACTGCTGGGTCTCGTCGATGAACGCCGCCACGCACCTGCGCAGCGGGGAGTACCAGTAGCCCTCGTAGGTCAGCTCGGCGAACTTCACCTCAAGCTCCTTTTTGAGGGCAAGCACGCGCTTGTCTAGAGTCATGCTCTCGATGGCGCGGTGCGCTGCGATGAGCGTTATGGGAGCCGGGCACTCGTAGACCTCGCGGCTCTTGAAGCCGACCAGCCTGTCCTCCACCATGTCCACGCGGCCTACCCCGTGCTTGCCGGCCAGCTCGTTCAGCGTGGCGATGAGCCTCACGCCATCCATCCTCTCGCCGTTCAGCGCGACGGGGATGCCGCGGTCGAAGGCTATCTCGACGTAGCCCGGCGCGTCGGGGGCGGACAGCGGGTTGACCGTCATCTCGTAGGCGTCCTCAGGCGGCTCGTTCCACGGGTCCTCCAGCATGCCGCACTCGATCGAGCGGCCCCAGAGGTTCTCGTCCACGCTGTAGGGGGACGCGGCCGTGGCCTTGACCGGAATGCCGTGCTTGACGGCGTACTCCATCTCGACCTCGCGGCTGAAGTGCCAGTCGCGCACCGGGGCCAGCACCTCGAGCTTCGGGTTCAAGGCCGTGGCGCAGACCTCTATGCGCACCTGGTCCTGGCCCTTGCCGGTGCAGCCGTGGGCGACCGCCACGGCGCCGTCGCGGTTCGCTATGTCCACGAGGGTCTTCGCTATGAGGGGCCGCGACAGGGCCGACGTGAGGGGATAGCTCCCCTGGTACATGCCGTTGGCCTTGAGGGACGGCCACACGAAGTTCTCGACGAAGGTCTTCTTCAGGTCGAATATGTAGGCCTTGACCGCCCCGCTGTGAAGCGCCTTGTTCTTCGCCGCCTGCAGGTCGATGACCTTCTGGCCCACGTCAGCTGTCATGGTTATGACGTCATAACCCTGCTCGGAGAGCCACACCACGGCAACCGACGTGTCCAGCCCGCCGCTGTACGCCAGAACAACTTTCCCCTTTTTCCCCTGCCCGCCAGCCATGAAAAATCAATTCCCTTCAGTTATAAAATATCGGGGTGTTTTCGTATAACCCCCAGGGTTCGCATTATACTAAACTAAAAGTACTTTTTGGCCGGGGTGAGTAAAAAAATTTACACAAACGTAAATGACCCATTCGTGGAGATGGAGGCGCTGCTCACCTCCTGCGCGTCGCCCGGCATACGCCCTGGGCTGGCGCGGGTCCGGCGGCTCCTTGCGCTGCTGGGAGACCCGCTCGCGGGAACGCCGGTGGTGCACGTCGTCGGCACGAACGGGAAGGGGTCGACCTGCGCGTTCCTGGACTCGATCTTCCGCGCCGCCGGATACCGAACCGCGATGTACACGAGCCCCCACCTTGAGAGCCCAGCCGAGCGCCTGACCGTGGACGGCGCAGCGCTGCCGGCCGACCGCTGGCTCGCGGCAGCGGAGCTGGCAGTCCGCACGGTTGAGGCGGACGGCGTCCTGATGGAGGACCGCCCGTCGTACTTCGAGCTCGTGACGGCGGCGGCGTTCCTTCTGGCGCGCGACGAGGGGAGCGAGCTCGCGGTCGTCGAGGCCGGGCTGGGTGGACGGCTCGACGCTACGAACACCTTCTCGGCCTCCGACACCCTCTGCACGGCTGTGGCGTCCGTCTCGATGGACCACACGGAGTACCTCGGGAACACCCTCGAGGCGATCGCCGGGGAGAAGTTCGCCGTCGTCCGAGCCGGCGCGCCGGCCTGCTATCTAGGGGACAACCCGTCTCTTGTCCCGCTTTTTGAGGAGTTTTGCGGACGCGCGGGGGCGGCGCCTTTTGTAGTATCTAGGGACGCGGAGGTGTCGAACGCGCGCGCGTCCGAGCAGGGGTGCACGTTTGACTTTTGCTCGCGCTCTATGGGCGGGGGGGCAGTCCCCGAGGCTTCGCTGACGGGCGTGCACACCGGACTTATCGGGCGGCACCAGATCGCCAACGCGTCTCTGGCCATCTCGGCGGCGCTGGCGGCCGACCGTCGGCTGGCGGCCGGGTCTCGCCTACCGCGCATCACGGACGACGCGATCCTCTCGGGCATCGCTGGCGCTCGGTGGCCGGGGAGGCTTGAGGTCTTCCGCCTCGCAGCCGAGAACGGAAGGAAGAGCGTGGTGCTAGACGGCGGTCACAACCCCGACGGCGTCAAGAAGCTCGCCGAGTGCGTGTCGGAGCTGTGGGGCGAAAGGGGCAAAAAAATCGGGATTGTGTACGCGGCCATGAGGGACAAGGAGTACAGGAAGTGCCTGAGTACGTTGTCGCAGATTTTTCCTGCCCCTGCCCCTGCTCTGTACCCGACGCAGGTGCCAGGCATGGAGCGGTGCCTGCCGGCCGACAGGCTCGCGCTCGCGGCGGGCGCGCTCACGGGGTGGCGCAGCGCGCCGGAGCCGTTCGACGCCCCGATGCTGGCCGTGAGGAGGTCGGTCGCGGAGAACGAGGTCACGGTCGTGTGCGGCAGCCTGTACTTGGTTGGGAGGGTCAGAAAGGAGCTGGCTGCCCCTTGACAAAGTCGCTCGGATATGATAGAATAGCCGTTCGTCGCGAGTCGGGGTCTGCCGTCCCGAGGTTAAAAATTTTGTTCCACCTGGGGGTCGAAGACTCCCCATAATGGGAGGGCTTGGTGTCATGCCTGAATTCGTTACGGTGAGTAAGAAGAGGCGGCGTTACACTTTTGGTCGCGCTCATGACCTGATAGAGATACCGAACATGATCGAGATCCAGCGCGATTCCTACCGGCGGTTCTATCAGGACGACGTTCCTGCCGACAAGCGTCAGCTGCAGGGGCTTCAGGAGCTGCTCTGCGAGGTCTTCCCGATAGAGAGCTACGATGGCCAGTTTAAGCTGGAGTTTATCCGCTATCACGTGGACGCGCCGGTTCTGACGGAGGCGGTCGCGCGTCAGCGGGACATGACCTGGGCGCGTCCGATTCGCGCCACCATCCGTCTGACCAACAATAAAACTGGGGAAATGAAAGAGGAGGAGATATTCCTAAGCGACTTTCCGGTGATGACCGACAGGGGTACCTTCATCATAAACGGCACCGAGAGGGTCGTTATAAACCAGCTGGCGCGCTCGGCTGGGGTCTACTTCTCGAAGGAGGAGTCGACCGGAGGCGAGGAGGTCTGCTCGGCGAAGATAATACCCGACCGCGGGGCGTGGCTGGAGTTTTTCGCCACGCCTGGGGACATAGCGACGGTCAACATCGACAACCGCCGCAAGCTGCCCATGACGCTGCTGATGAAGGCGTTTGGGGCGAAGAACAACGACGAAATCATACGCCTGATGGGGGCTGAACCGGAGTTTAAGTCCCTCGACGACTCCCTGAAGGGCATGCTCGCGGCCGAGAGCGTACACGACGGCGGGGTGTCGGTCACGGCGTCAGGCCGTCCCATCACGCGCGAGGCTCTGGACAGGCTGCGGCGCATGAACCGCGAGGGAGTGAAGGTTTACCCCCTTGACCCATCCCTTGCCCTGACGATGGAGAAGGAGACGACCCAGAGCGTGGACGAGGCGATGCAGGAGATATTCCGCCGCCTCCGCCCCAACGAGCCGGCCCGCGTGGAGAACGCCCGCGAGTACGTGCGCAACATGTTCCTCGACCCGAGGCGGTACACGCTTGGGCGGGTCGGGCGCTACAAGATGAACCGCCGCCTCGGGCTGAACATCTCCGAGGACGAGAGGCTACTCACTCTGGACGACATCGTGGCCATAGCCCGCGAGATGTTCGCTCTTCGCGATCTCGAGAAGAAGAGCGACGACATAGACCACCTGGGCAACCGCCGAGTCCGCTCGATAGGCGAGCTTCTGCAGAACCAGCTGAGAATAGGCCTACTGCGCATGGAGCGCATCGCGAGGGAGCGCATGACCACGATCCCGAACCTGAGCGCCACGATGGGGCGGGAGCTGATAAACGTGCGCCCGATAGCGGCGGCCTTGAGGGAGTTTTTCGGCTCCGGCCAGCTCTCTCAGTTCATGGATCAAACGAACCCCCTGGCGGAGGTGACGCACAGGCGGCGCCTTTCCGCGCTGGGCCCCGGCGGCCTGAGCAGAGAGCGAGCCGGCTTCGAGGCGCGCGACGTCCACTACACGCACTATGGCCGAGTCTGCCCGATAGAGACCCCTGAGGGGCCGAACATAGGCCTGGTCTCGTCCCTGACGACATACGCGAAGCTGAACGACTACGGCTTCCTGATAACGCCGCGCTGCGAGGTCAAGGACGGGAAGCTGACCGGTGAGATAGAGTTTCTGGCCGCCGACGAGGAGGATCAGTACCACGTCGCGATGGCCAGCACGCCCCTGGCCGCCGACGGCAAGACCCTGGTGGGCAGGGGGAGCGAGGTTCCAGGCTCTTTTCCTATAAACATAGACGGCCTCGACGTCGACGCCGTCCTCCGCGGGTTGCTCAAGAACTATTACCCTGATTATCCCGCCGAGGCCGAGGCAGACGAGCGAGTCGCGAGGGAAAAGCTTCCGGCATTGAGAGGCCCCGGCGTCCTGCCGGAGGGAGTGCCGGATTTCCCGGTGGACGAGCTCGATCTTTATGAGAATACCGTCCGCTCCTTGTCGGATTTCGCAGACATCCGCACGGTGAGCGGACTTGTCGCCAAGTCGCGCGAGGAGCTTCGCGAGAAGATAAAGACGCCGCCAGGCGGAGACCTAGTCGAGGTCTTGCGTATCTTGGCCAAACGCGCTGTGGACGATGTCCTGCACGTCTTGGCCGAGAGCAGGAACTCACGCGGCGTGGCCGAGGTCTTGCGCGTCCTGGGCTCTGGCTCGCCTGTTCTCAAAGAGATAGACGGAGCCGACGAGCATACGAAGCCGCTGGTCGGCGAGCCGCTCGACGAGGCGGCGTTACAGCTTCTCCTCGGGCCTGGCACGGCGGTCTCGAAGTTCGTGCTCGCTGACGCGGCCGGAGGCGGCGACGCCGGCCAGTCGCTTGACGAGCTCGACATTCCGACCAAGAGCGGCGTCAAAAAGAAGATAGTGGACGCCTTCAAGGCCGCGGGCATCGAGAGCGTCAGCCAGGTTCAAAGGCTGACGGACGACAGGCTCGGAGAGATACTCGGCGGCAAAACTGGCGTTAAGTCAGCCAACTTCGAGCACGTCAAGAACGCCCTTGGCAAACTCAAGCCCACGTCCGCCAACAGGCGCGAGGTCGAGGTCTTCGTGGACGAGGCCGCGTTCCGCGATAGGCTGAACGGGAAGGCTCTCATCGGCGACCTGCCAGGCGTCGCGGCGAGCGGCGAGCGGCTGTCCGATTCGCTGCTTCGGCGCATCACTGCCCCTTGCCGCGTCGTGGCCGACGACCCATTTAATCTCGGCACCCTTGATGTGGACGCCGCCGTTCGCGCCCTGCTGGAGCACTACTGCCCCGACGCCGCGGGCGGGGACGTGCGCGCGCTTTTGGCCGTCAAAGGCACCGGAGTAATGCCGGACGGCGTGCCGGACTTCCCCGTCAGCGAGCTCGGCGACTTCAGCATCCTGCGCAACGCTGGGATCGAGAACGTGAGCGAGCTGGTCGCCAATTCGCGCGAGAAGCTCAAGGCCAAGGTGCCGACGGTTCCTCTGTCCGCTTTGGGCCTCGACACTCAGACGCGGAGGGTTCTCGAGATAAAGAACCACATAAAGACCGTGGCCACGCTTGACGACGCGCTCAATCAGGGGCGCAGGCTCGTTCAGGTGGATCCGAAGGGGCCGCGGTGGAAGCTCATACGCGACGCCCTGGATAAGTTCAAGGAGTCCAGCGGGTATGTTCCGGCTGCTCTGAGCGTCGGCGCCGTTGAAGCCGCGCTGCGCGCGCGCGGCTTGGCCTTGCGCGGCGCTTCGGTCTTCAGCGCCGATGACGTCGACGCAATCGAGCGGGCTTTGCCGAAGGTCATCACCGCGGTATTGGTGCGCAAGCTCTCGGATATGAGCTCGAACCCGCTCGTTCTTAAAGAGGTAGACGGAGCCGACGAGCAGACGAGGCAACTAATCGGCAAGCCGCTTGACGAGGCGGCGATACGGCTTCTCCTCGGGCCTGGCACGGCGGTCTCGAAGTTCGTGCTCGTGGACGCGGCCGAGGACGGCGACGCCGGCAGGCGTGAGTTCGAGGTCTTCGTGGACGATGCAGCGTTCCGCGAGAGGCTGAACGACTCCACCCCTCAGCGCGTGAACGTACCTTGTAACGTTATAGCCAACGACAGCGGAGCGCTTGTAACCGCGGTCTTGGTGCGCAAGCTTTTGGACTGCGGCCAGCTCGTTATCAAAGAGATAGACGAGGCAGACAAGCAGACGAGGCCGCTGGTAGGCAAGCCGCTTGACGAGGCGGCGGTACGGCTTCTTTTCGGGCCTGACGCTAAGGCATCGAAGTTCGTACTCACGGATGCCGTCGAAGACGGCGGCGTCTACGGCCAGCCGCTTGACAAGCTCGACATTCCGGCCACCGGCGGCGTTAAAAAGAAGATAGTGGACGCCCTCAATGCCGCGGGTATCGAGAACGTCGGCCAGCTTAAAAACCTGGCGGACGACAAGCTCGGGGAGATCGTCGGCAGCAAGACGGGCGTCAAGTCGGCCAACTTCAAGCACGTCAAGGATGCCATTAGTAAACTCGAGTCTGCATCCGCCAACGGGCGCGAGGTCGAGGTCTGCGTGGACGACGCCGAGTTCAGCGCGGTGCGCGGCCTTATTGCCAAGCAGCCCGGCGGCGAGCCAGTTTTCACCGCCCTTGACCTCGACGAGATCGAGGCCGCTTTGCGTAAAGAGGGCTTGGTTTTGCTCGGCGCCGTGGTCTTCAGCGCCGAGGACGCCGACGCAATCGATGAGTCTTGGAAGAAGAAAGCGACCCCCATACCAGTCGGCGGCGTTGTCGTCACGCGCCATCAGGACGACATCGAGTCGATCCCAGTTGAGGACGTCGACTACATGGACGTGTCGCCGAAGCAGATAGTTTCGTCCTCCACGGCGCTTATCCCGTTTTTGGAGCACGACGACGCGAACCGCGCCCTGATGGGGTCTAACATGCAGCGTCAGGCCGTGCCGCTGATCTTCCCCGACGCGCCGCGCGTGGGCACAGGCATAGAGCACCGCATAGCGAAGGACTCCGGCTCATGCGTGGTGGCGAAGAGGCCGGGCGTCGTCACGTGGGTTGACTCCGAGTACATAAAAGTCCTCGAGGACGGCGACGAGAAGGAAGTAATGCGCGCGCTGAACGAGGCGTGGCGCGTTTTGGACTGCGAACAGCTCGGCCAGCTCGTCATCAAAGAGATAGACATGGCCGACGAGCTTACGCGGCCTCTGTTCGGCAAGACGCTGGACGAGGCAGCGCTGCGGCTCCTCCTGAGGCCTGGCACGATGGTGTCGAAGTTCGTGCTCGGAGCAGGGGACTATAGCAACGAGGTTTTCGTGAACGAGGCGGCGTTCCGCGAGAGGCTGAACGGGAAGGTTCTAGTCACTGACCTTGCAGGCATAACTGTGAACGGCAGGAATCGGAAGCTGAACGACTCTATTCTCAGGCTAGCGTCGGCACCCTGCCGCGTCGTGGCCAAGGGCTTTAACGTCAGTCCAGTCATCGGCGCCCTGCTTGATAACTACTATCCTGACTATCTAGACGCCCTTGCGGCTGGCAGGCTAATCACTGTGGAAGAGCTTCTGTCCGTCAAAGGCTCCGGCGTCATGCCCTACGAAGTGCCGAACTTCCGCGTCGACGACCTAGGCGACGTTTTCACCCGCCTGCGCGACGCCGGAATCGAGAGCATTAGCGACCTCATTGCCAAGTCGCGGGCTGAACTGGAGGCAGTGGTGAACAGCTCCCCTGCCCCTGTTGACATGAACGTTCCGATAGGCGAGCTTGAGCCGTTT
This sequence comes from Synergistaceae bacterium, assembly GCA_031272145.1. Classification (GTDB taxonomy): domain Bacteria; phylum Synergistota; class Synergistia; order Synergistales; family Aminobacteriaceae; genus JAISUL01. The sequence continues at coordinate 28,387 of JAISUL010000024.1, read as the reverse complement.
TTGCCGAAGGCTAGGGCCACCCGCACTCTGAACGTCCTTAGTAAGAGCGCCGACCCAAAGATCAGCTCGGTCGCCGATCTTGTGGAGGCAAGGAAGTCCGGAAGCAAGATCAAGGACATCGCTAAAGGCGGCCAGCTGGAGCAGGACATCGACGCGGCATTGGAGAAGTTTAGGGCCAGCGGTGCGCCAGTTTCCACCGCACTTGAGCCCAACGCGGCCGCGCTGCCGGCGAGTTCAGGGGCAGTCGCTGCGCCGGACGAAGTGCTGAACCTCCCGGTCGGCGAGCTCGGCATCTACGGCAAATGCGCCGAGGACGTCGTCCGCGCATTGTCGGATTTCGCCGGCATCAGCACTGTGAGCGAGCTTATCGCCAAGTCGCGGGCTGATCTGGCGGCAGTAGCAAACAACTCCTCAGCTCCCGTCGACATGGACGTTTCGATAGACGAGCTTGAGCCGCTTTTGCCGAAGGCTCGGGCTACCCGCATTCTGAACGTCCTTAAGAAGAGCACTGACCCCAATATCAGCTCTGTTGCCGATCTTGTACAGGCGAGAAAATCCGGGAGCAAGATCAAGGACATCTCCAAAGGCGGCCAGCTGGAGCAGGACATCGACGCGGCATTGGAGCAGTTTCAGGGCGGCGCCGGGCCTGTGTTCACCGCTGCTGACCTCGACGCCATCTCGGCCACCCTGCGCGCGCGCGGCTTGGTCTTGCGCGGCGCCGAGGGCATAGGCGTCCTGCCGGACGGCGCACCTGACCTGCCAGTCGGCGAGCTTGGCATCTACGGCGATCGCGCCGAGGCTATTGTCAGCGCCTTGTCGGATTTCGCCGGCATCAGCACTGTGAGCGAGCTTATCGCCAAGTCGCGGGCTGATCTGGCGGCAGTAGCAAACAGCTCCTCCGCCCCCGTCGACATGGACGTTCCGGTGGACGAGCAGTTTTTGTCTAATGCTAACGTGTCTAAGACCAACGTCTCTAATATCCTGAAAGCCCTTAGGAACTCTGACCCCAAGGTAACCACGGTTGCCGAGCTTATAGAGGCGCTGAAGTCCGGGATAGCTGGCATCAATAAAGACGGCAGGCCCGGCAAACTGTCACATGACCTCGACGCGGCATTGGAGAAGTTTCAGGGCGGCGCCGAGCCCGTGTTCACCGCCCCTGACCTCGACGCCATCGAGGCCGCCCTGCGCGCGCGCGGCTTGGTCTTGCGCGGCACCGAGGGCATAGGCGTCCTGCCGGACGGCATGCCTGACCTGCCCGTCGGCGAGCTCGGCATCTACAGCGATCGCGCCGGGGCCGTTGTCCACGCCTTGCTGGATTCCGCCGGCATCAGCACTGTGAGCGGCCTTATCGCAAAGTCGCGGGCTGATCTGGCGGCAGCAGTAAACAGACCCTCCGCTCCCGCTGACATGGACGTCCCAGTAAGCACGCTGGAGCCGTTCCTGCCGAAGGCAAACGCCGCGCGCATCCTGAACGTCATTAAGAAGAGCACCGACCCCGAGATCAGCTCGGTCGCCGATCTTGTACAGGCTAGGAACTCCGGGAGCAAGATCAAGGACATCTCTAAGGGCGGCCAGCTGGAGCAGGACATCGACGCGGCATTGGAGAAGTTTAAGGCCGGCGGCGCCGGGCCCGTTTTCACCGCTGCTGACCTCGGCGCGATGAACGTTCCGGTGGAGAAGCTGGAGCCGTTACTGCCTAAGGCCAACGCCGCGCGCATCCTGAACGTCATTAAGAAGAGCACCGATCCCAAGATCAGCTCGGTCGCCGATCTTGTACAGGCTAGAAACTCAGGGAGCAAGATCAAGGACATCTCTAAGGGCGGCCAGCTGGAAAAGGACATCGACGCGGCATTGGAGAAGTTTAAGCCCAACGCCGGCGAGCCCGTCTTCACCGCCTCTGACCTCGACGCGATCGAGGCCGCACTTCATGTTCGCGGCTTGGCCTTGCGCATCGCCGCGGAGACGGGCGTCGGCGGGAAGCCCGAGGCGCCAGCGGCGTCTATGGCCTCCCCCCTGACGGTCTTGGGTCTTGACACCCAGACGCGGCGGGCTCTCGAGGTCAAGAACAGCATAAAGACCGTGGCCGAGCTCGACAAGGCGTTCAAGAATAGGCGCAAGCTCGTTCAGGTAGACCCGAGGGGGCCGCGGGGGAAGCACATCCGTGACGCTCTGGAGAAGTTCAAGAAGACTCTGGGCGAGGCCAAGCCCGAAACACCCGAGTCCGGCGGCTTCGGCGTCGACGCCATTGAGGCCGCGCTGCGCGAGCGTGGGTTGGTGCTGCGAGGCGCTGCGGTCTTCACCGCCGCTGACGCCGGCGAGATCGAGCGGGCTTTGTCGGGTGCGGAGGTCATCACAGCGCTCTTGGTGCGCGAGCTTCCGGGCGGGGCTCGGAAGACCTACGACCTGATAAAGTTCCGCCGCTCCAACCAGGGGACTCTGATACACCAGCGGCCTCTGGTGCGCAAGAACGAGAGGGTCGACGCCGACCAGGTAATAGCGGACGGGCAGTCCATGGACGAGGGAGAGCTCGCACTGGGGCAGAACGTGGTCGTTGCGTTCGTGCCGTGGGAGGGCTACAACTTTGAGGACGCGATACTTCTCAACGAGAACCTTGTGAAGCACGACAAGTTTTCGTCCATCCACATAGAGGAATACGAGACCGAGGCGCGCGAGACTAAGCTTGGGCCTGAGGAGATCACGCGCGACATCCCGAACGTCGGCGAGGACATGCTGCGCAACCTCGACGAGGACGGGGTGATACGCATCGGCGCGGAGGTCAACGCCGGGGACATTTTGGTCGGCAAGGTCACGCCCAAGGGGGAGTCGGAGCAGACGCCCGAGGAGAAGCTGCTTCGGGCGATCTTCGGCGAGAAGGCGCGCGAGGTGCGAGACAACTCGCTCAAGCTGCCGCACGGAGCAAGGGGAAAGATCGTGGCCGTCAAGCAGATGACGCGCGAGACGGCGCCTGAGGCGCTTTCGCCTGGCGTGTTGAGGGCGGTCAAGGTCTACGTGGCGCAGTGGCGCAAGATAACGGTCGGGGACAAGATGGCTGGGCGCCACGGCAACAAGGGCGTGGTGAGCCGCATACTTCCTGTGGAGGACATGCCCTACCTACCCGACGGCACGCCGGTGGACGTGGTTTTGAACCCGCTGGGCGTCCCCAGCCGCATGAACCTTGGGCAGGTTCTTGAGACGATAATGGGCTTCGTTGCGCTGAACAACGGCTGGCACGTGGCCACGCCGGTGTTTGAGGGGGCGAAGAGCGAGGAGATATTCGAGGAGCTGGGGAAGCTTGCCGCGATGAAGTACCCCGACCTCACGGAGCACGGCATGATAACGCTGCGCGACGGGCGCACCGGCGAGCCTATGGAGAAGAAGGTGACCGTCGGCTGCATGTACATGCTGAAGCTGATTCACCTTGTTGACGACAAGATTCACGCTCGGTCTACCGGCCCGTACAGTTTGATAACTCAGCAGCCGCTTGGGGGCAAGGCGCAGTTCGGCGGACAGCGGTTCGGCGAGATGGAGGTCTGGGCGCTGGAGGGCTACGGCGCTGCCAACGTGCTTCAGGAGATACTGACGGTCAAGTCCGACGACATCAGGGGGCGCGACAAGACCTACGAGAGCATAGTCAAGGGCCAGAACCTTGTCAAGCCCGGCGTGCCTGAGAGCTTCCGCGTGCTGGTCAAGGAGCTTCAGGGTCTCGGGCTTGACGTCGAGGTTCAGTACGACGACGGCACGATGGGGAACATGGACTCCGAGGACGAGGACGAGATGCAGACCATGAGGCCGCGCCGCGAGATCATGTTCGAGGGCGACACCCCTGAGGGGCGGATAAGAACGTACTCAGACGAGGGAGGACGGGGCGACCTCTTTGAGGCCGAGGACTCGGAGGAAGCGGAGGATTCCGGCGGCGCGGAGGACGCGGAGGATTCCGACGCCGACTCTGACGACGCTTCTTTGACGGAGGAGTCGAACGCGTCTGATGCTGAAGTGTTTGGCTCTGACTCTGAATCTGATAAGGAGGGTGCCGACTCATGGGCCGAAGAGAGATAGTCGGGGTTAGGATCAAGCTGGCGACTCCCGAGCGCATCAGGGAGATCTCTAAGGGCGAGGTCAAGAAGCCTGAGACGATCAACTACAGAACCCTGCGCCCTGAGAAGGACGGGCTTTTCTGCGAGCGCATTTTCGGCCCCACGAAGAGCTACGAGTGCGCCTGCGGGAAGTACAAGCGCAGCGGCCCCAAGTTTCGCGGCGTCGTCTGCGACAGGTGCGGGGTGCTGGTGGTGGACAACAGGGTGCGGCGCGAGCGCATGGGGCACATAGAGCTCGCCTGCCCCGTCGTGCATATATGGTACCTGCGCGGGATACCGAGCCGCCTCAGCCTGCTGCTCGGCACGAACTCCAAGGACCTCGAGAAGGTCGTCTACTTCGCGCCGACGCGGAAAAAAGAGGTGGCCTTCAAGGTCGTGTCCGACGGGCGCAGGCCAGACCTGGTGCGCAGGGGCGCGCTGATCGCGGAGAGCGAGATGATCATCCACGCGCACTATGACCCGAAGCTCCGCTACGAGGAGGCCTACGTGGTCGAGTCCGTGGACAACGTGCCGGTCGACGAGGGCGACATACTCACAGCCACTCAGGTCAGGCAGCGCAGCGAAAACTACGGCTCAGACGCGTTCCGAGCCGAGCCAGCGTATGAAGTTCTTAGAGACACCGATGACCTGAAGGCGGGCGACAATATCTCTGAGACTGATATGCGCGCGCATATTGACAAATCTGACGGTGATCTCACCGCCGACGACTTTCGGCGCGCCCACGTCTCCAACAACGAGGCGTTCATTGTGACCACCGTCTTCAAGCTGCCGTTCTCCAAGGGCGGGACTCTCTCCAAGAGCGAGCTGGAGCTCTACCAGCAGAAGTACCCTGGGCGCTTCTCGGCGACGCGGGGCGTGCTGACGATAGAGGACCCGTGCTTCCTTGTCATAGAGCCTGGGGCGTCGCCGTTTGCGCGAGCCGAGGTCGTGTACGACCGCCAGCAGTACCTTTGCCGCGCCTACGACAAGAAGTTCGAGGCCGGCATCGGGGCCGAGAGCGTGCAGACCATGCTGGACAGGATAGACTGCGACACTCTGGCCGCCACGCTTCGCGAGGAGGTGGCGGAGAGCAGCGGGCAGAAGAAGCGCAAGCTGATAAAGCGCCTTCAGGTGGCCGAGGAGTTCCGCAAGAGCGCGTCGAGCGCCAAGTCCATGATAATGAGCGTGCTTCCGGTCATCCCGCCGGACCTGAGGCCTCTCGTCCAGCTCGACGGAGGGCGCTTCGCCACGTCCGACCTGAACGACCTCTACCGCCGCGTCATAAACCGCAACAACAGGTTAAAAAAGCTGCAAGAACTTCGGGCGCCTGAGATAATCATACGAAACGAGAAGCGGATGCTCCAGGAGTCAGTGGACGCCCTGATAGACAACGGCAGGATGGGGAAAGCCGTGCTAGGCGCGGGCAACCGTCCGCTGAAGAGCCTGACAGACCTGCTGAAGGGCAAGAAGGGACGCTTCCGCCAGAACCTGCTCGGCAAGCGCGTGGACTACTCGGGGCGCTCGGTCATAGTGATAGGCCCGACGCTCAAGATATACCAGTGCGGACTGCCCAAGCAGATGGCTCTGGAGCTCTTCAAGCCGTTCGTCATCCGCCAGCTCGTCGAGAGGAACATGGCGCCGAACGTGAAGAGCGCCAAGCGCCAGATCGAGCGAGGCCGCGAGGAGATATGGGGCATACTGGAGGAGATCATAAAGGACCACCCCGTCATGCTTAACCGCGCCCCGACTCTGCACAGGCTGGGCATTCAGGCGTTTGAGCCGGTGCTTATGGAGGGGAAGGCTATACGCCTTCACCCTATGGTGTGCACGGCGTTCAACGCGGACTTTGACGGCGACCAGATGGCGGTTCACGTGCCGCTGTCTTTGGAGGCTCAGGCCGAGGCGCGGCTTCTTATGCTTTCGGCCAACAACCTGCTTTCGCCTGCCAGCGGACGCCCTGTCGTCACGCCGACTCAGGACATAGTGCTAGGAATATACTACCTGACCGACATGAGGCCTGGCCTCCCCGGCGACGGCATGTACTTCAACAGCGTGGAGGAGGTTCTGTCGGCGTTCGACCACGGGATAGCGCACGTGAACGCATCAGTGTGGCTGAAGGTGGACAACGACTGGCAGGTCAGCCCTGAGGGCAGGCGGCGCTTCGGCAACGCCAGCGGCAATCCGTCCACGATTAACAACTCCAAGAGGGTGCCGAAGGACACCACGGTCTTCGTGGAGACGTCGCCTGGCCGCGCCCTGTTCAACAGCGTCGTTGACCCGAAGCTGCGCTACATAAACGAGCGCCTCGACAAGAGCAGCGTCGGGCGCCTGATAGACGAGGCCTACGACAAGATAGAGAGGACTGCTCTAGTTGACATGCTTGACGCCATAAAGTCCCTGGGCTACCACTGGGCGGCGAAGAGCGGCATCAGCTTCGGCATGGGCAACATAGTGATCCCGCCCGAAAAGGAGGAGATCACGGCTCACACCATCGAGGAGGACTCCTTCTTCAAGGAGAGGTACGAGATGGGCGAGCTGACGAGGGACGAGTACTTCTTCCAGAAGGACAAGCTATGGTCTGAGGCCAAGCGGAAGATCGAGGACAGCATAGTCGACCGCATGGAGGAGCAGAACCCCATCCGCATGATGGTGGACAGCGGGGCGAGGGGAAACCGCGGCCAGATGGGGCAGATGGCCGGCATCCGCGGGCTCATGTCCGACCCGTCTGGGCGCATCATCGACTACCCGATAACGGCGAACTTCCGCGAGGGCATGAACATGCTGGAGTACTTCATCTCCACGCACGGCGCGAGGAAGGGCCTTGCCGACACGGCGCTGCGCACGGCCAAGTCCGGCTACCTGACGAGGCGGCTCGTCGACGTGGCGCAGGACTTGATAATAACCGAGGAGGACTGCGGCACTGACAAGGGCCTCCTGATAGGCGCGCTCATAGTTGAGGGGAAGCCGATGATACCCTTGAGCGAGCGCATAGCCGGGCGCACTGCCCTTTATGACATAAAGGTGAACCGCCGCATAGTCGTCAAGGCCGGGGACATGATCACTCAGGCGAAGGCCGAGGAGATAGAGAGGAACGGCGTAACCGAGGTGTGGGTGAGGAGCCCGCTCTCCTGCGCGACGAAGCAGGGGCTTTGCCGGAAGTGCTACGGGATGGACCTGTCGTCTCGGCGCCCTGTGCCGATAGGCGAGGCGGTGGGCGTTGTCGCGGCTCAGTCTATAGGCGAGCCCGGCACGCAGCTCACGATGCGCACGTTCCACACGGGCGGCGTCAGGCTTACGGGCGAGGACATCACCCAGGGCCTTCCTAGGATCGAGCAGCTCTTCGAGGCGCGGCGCCCCAAGAAGGTCGCGTACCTCGCCGGAATCGACGGAGTGGTGGAGGAGATCCGCGTCTCCGAGGGCAAGCGCAAGGTGATCATATCCACGCCCGACGGCATGGAGAAGATAACTCACGCCATCCCCGCATCTCAGGAGCTTAAAGAGGAGATAGTCGAGGGCATGGAGGTCGAGAGGACGACCCACCTCACCGAGGGCAACATCGACCCGCAGCAGCTTCTGGACGTCAGCGGCATAGACGCGGTTCAGCACGTGCTTGTTGACGAGATTCAGGAGGTCTACCGCTCCCAGGGCGTCTCCATCAACAACAAGCACATAGAGGTCATACTGCGCAAGGTGGCGCCGCTCAACCGCCTGAAGGTCATAGAGGAGGGCGACACGTCCTTCGTGGCCGGCGATATGGTGTGGATGGGCGACCTTGACGTTGAGAACGCCGCGATAAAGGCCGACAACGAGCGCAGCGTCGCCGAGGCCGTGAAGGTGTTCAGCGGCGACGTCCTGAAGAAGATAGAGAAGGCCTCCGAGGAGACCAAGGACCTCGTAGGCAGGCCGCTAAACGAGGCCGCACTGTGGCTTCTCCTGAAGCCAGGGATGGCCGTATCGGAGTTCGTGGTGGAGCACCTAGGCAAGCAGGACGTCGAGGTCGTGGTCGGAGAGGCGGCGTTCCGCAAGCAGATAGATGGCCTGGAGCTCGTCAACCCCATACAGCCGGGCGACGTGACGACGGGCGGGTTCGCGACGGGAGGGTTTCAGTTCGACCGCGGCGAGAAGCTGACCATGCCCCACCTGAGGCAGATAACGTCAAACGCCCCGTTCCCGATAGTGGTGCGGAACGTTGATATAATGGAGAGGTCGGTCGGAGTGGACTGGCTCGCCGAGGCGCTGGCCGAGCGTGTCAACGAGGACGGCGTCGCCGTTGAGAAGGTGCTGGTCGGTGCTGACACGATGATCAACAAGCACATAGTCGACCTGATCCGCGAGAAGGACATACGCGAGATAAAGGTCTGGCGCGACATAGAGCGGATAGGCGTGGTAGACGCCTTTCAGAAGGCCCTGATGAACAACGACACCCTGTGGGGCAAGCTCGTGACGAAGGCCGTGGACAAGAACAACGACGAGGTGAGCGTGCCCCGTTACGTCGACGCTCGCACGGTTCGCAAGCTGGCCGACGGGAGCGTGGCGGCAATCGCGATCTCCAGCGGCGGCAGCGAGTCCATAGTCACGCGCAGTGAGCTAATGAAGGAGTTCCTGTCCACCAGGATGCGGGGCAAGGTGCTGCTCGGCATGGGGTTCGCCGACCGCACCGAGCCGCTTGGCCGCAAGGTGGACGACAGCGTGATAGACGACCTGGTTGAACGGGAGCCGCTTGAGATTTTCGCCCGCGCCACGTCGGCCAAGACGGACTTGAGGCGGCTGATACGCACCGTGACGTTCGTGCGGAAGCTCAGAGAAAACCCCGACTGCCGTCCCTTCATACACGGCATAACCAAGGCGGCGCTGGCGACGGAGAGCTTCCTTAGCGCCGCGTCCTTCCAGCAGACCGCGCAGGTGCTTGCCGGCGCGGCGGTGAAGGGTCAGATAGACCCGCTCCACGGCCTGAAGGAGAACGTCATCATAGGTCACCTAGTCCCTGCCGGAACCGGATCGGAGACCTCGCGCTCCACAGAGGAGAAGGAGTGAGAGTATGAGAGCGAACAAGAAAGCGACGGCCTGGGCTGCGCTGAGAAAGGCGACGGCCGTCGCTGCGCTGTCGGTTTTTTTGCTCTGCTTGCTCGCGTCCTATTCCGGGACGGCTGCCCCCTCGTTCGCCAACGGCGACACGACGGCGGACGACCCCAAGCACGCGTCCGGCGTGGCATCCGCCGACGCAGCCGTGAAGAAGTCGGTGCGCAAGGCCACCATCCGCAAGCCAAAAAAGAAGAGCAGGAAGAAGGCTGTGAGCACGGCTAGCAAAGCCAAGCCCGCCGAGAGCGTGAAAAAGCCGCCGCAGCCCACGGCGCTTGAGCGGGGCATCGCCCTCATGGACGAGAAGCGCTATGAGGCCGCCATGCCATGGCTGCAGATAGCCGTGGGGCAGGAGCGCCGCAACCCGAACGCGTGGTACTGGTACGGGCGCTGTCATGAGGCAGTGGGGCAGCTCTCGCAGGCGCAGTTCTTTTACACCCGCGCCCTGAAGGAGGACCCGGCGTTCCCGCCTCTCTCCCGCGTCGTGACTTACCCGAACGACGCCGACAAGACGCCCCTTTGGGACCCGCTGCGCCCTGCCAGAGTCTACCGAGTCGAGGCCCACAAGACCGACGTGACGTCCATCCCGCCCGGCTCCCCGGAGTCAGCGCAGCTTTACGCTCGTCCCGCTCCGCCGGCTGCCCCGGACGCGCCGAGAGTGCCGGTGTACCTCCCCCCTGCGCCCGACGCCGCGCCCGACGGCTCGTTCCAGCCCCCTCTGTACGCCCCTCCGTCCGCGCCGTACTATTCTCCGTATAATCCGACGTATAAGTATGAATATCAATAGGAGGCCGAACATGAAAAGCAGGGCACTCACGGTAGCGGTGGCGGCGGTCGCGGTGTGCTGCTTTGCGGCCTCCGCATGGGGTAAGTTCTACGCGGTCGAGCCGCTTTTGGTGGAGCAGCCTCCCTACGCCGGCATGAAGTTCAGCCTCTACAAGCCCTACAACGCCCCGGCCGGGTGGTACGCCACGTTCGACGGCTACCCCGTGACCAAGAACAAGGACGGGGTGTGGGTCTACGGCACGTTCAACGGCCCCATAATCACGCCCACGCACTACGTCGTCGGGTCGGTCGTCCCGTCCCTTGCTGGGCTGAACCCGTTCCCTGGCTCCGTGCAGATCTCGTCGGTGACGACCCTCCCCGACGCCGGGCGCTCGGAGCTAGCGACCCAGCCCTCCGTCGGAGCTAGATTGGGGACGGCTGTCCCCCTGCCGGGGACGCCGAGCTCGACCTACATGCCGGACTGGCTCTTCGACATGCGCTTCATGCAGCTTGGGGGCTGGAAGAGCAGCGTGGACAGGGTGGGGGTGCTGAACAAGCCCTCCCTCCCCGTGGCGTGGCGCGGGAACTACCCGCGCGTGATCTACGCCTGGACTGGGCACGCGTGGTACCACATGACGGCCCGAAGCGACGGCGAGCACCCGACCGACATCATCCGGAACCACATCTACGAGCTCACGAGGATGTCGAAGCGCTCCGGCTTCACGTGGTACGAGTCGGACACTCCGGTGCTGTCGCGTCAGGCGATGGTGTGGGGGTACTACTGGATGGGAGAAGTGGCGCCGAGGCAGACAGGGTATTGACGTATCCGTGCCAGAGCGCTATATTTCCTATGCTCGCGTTCCGCCGCGTTTTTTGGGGACATATAATTTGCTGAGGGGGATTTTGTGATGCAAAGGAAAATTTTCTGGGTTATCGCGGCTCTGCTAACTGGGACGGCGGTGGCTGCGTTTGCGGACGCAGCGTTTGCTGCGGGCACCAACACGCTTCCTTGGGACAGCGGGCTCAGTCTTCTCAGGGACTCCATAACCGGCCCCGTCGCCATGGTCGTCTCTCTTATTGCGATAGTCGGAGCCGGGGCTATGCTGCTCTTCGGGGGCAACATACAGGGGTTCATGCGCACGACCGTCTACCTCGTGCTCGTGCTGGGCATAATCGTCAGCGCCTCCGGCTTTCTGAGCGCTTTCTACACCACCTCCGCTTTGCTGCCGCTCTGAAGCGGCTGCCGCGGCGGGGCGCTTTTTTTATCATCATGGCGGACGAAAAGCTTCGTCAGCTCACCATAAACCAGAGCATGACGAAGCCGCTTCTCATTATGGGCTGCGACCGCAGCTTGTTTGCGACCAGCGCCATTATGTGCGGCTACGTCGGGTTCAACCTCGGCTTTTCGCGGGGCAACTGGGGCATCATGTTTCTCGCGGCCGGGGCGTGGTTTCTGATAAGCTTCGGGCTCAGGCTGATGGGCAAGGCCGACCCTCTTATGATGGACGTGTTTCGGCGCTCCAGCTCCTACTCGGACAGGCCGTTCATCAACCAGTTCTTCTATCCCGCCCACAGCCTGATCGAGCGGGGCAGGAGTGGGATGCCGCCGAGCGTGACCAAAAGGTGGCTCTAAGCATGGGCCAGCAGGACAGACCGACTCCGATCGGCTTGGACGCCTACCTGCAGTACAGGGTCATGCTTGAGCCGGGCGTCATGCTGCTCAAGAACGGCTCGTACCTAGCGGGCTTCCTCTACCGCGGGCCTGACCTCGAGAGCGCCACGGTTGCGGACGCAGAGTGGCTCTCCGCGTCGTTCAACAACGCCGTCAAGACCCTGGACGAGGGGTGGATGCTGCACCAGGTCGTGGTGCGCGTGCCGTCGTCTGGATACCCTGAGGGGTTCTTCAGCGAGCCGACCAACGCGCTGATAGACGGCGAGCGCATGACGCAGTTCTCCAAAGAGGGCGCCCACTACGAGTCGTTTTCGTACTTGTTCCTGACATACATGCCGCCCATGCACGCGCGCGGCGGGTTCATGAAGAAGCTGGGGGACTTTATGATGGGGCGCGACGACGATGACGTGTCCTACATCGAGAGGGACATAAAGCGCTTCAACGAGATGATCGCGCGCTTCCAGACCAGCTTCTCCCAGACCGTGCGGTTCAGTCGTCTGACGTACGAGCCCGCCACGAACTGCGACGAGCTTCTCGGCGCCATCAATATGATACTCAACTCCAAGAAGCACCCGTGCCGACTGCCGAACCCGCCGAGCGACCTCGACTCGTGGCTGGCCCGCGACCTCGAAAACGGGAACTTCCTGGTCTACGACGGACGCATCGTCGCGATACTGAGCATCGACGGCTTCCCGTCCTACTCCTACCCTGGCATCTTGGCCGACGTGGAGAAGATGCCAATAGACATGGTGTGGTCGTCGCGGTTCATCGTGACGGATCAGCAGTACGCGCGGAACAAGATCAACTCCGACAGGCGGAAATGGCAGCAGAAGGTCTACCCCTTCACTGCCGCTATGATGAACACCCCTGCCCCGCCCGACCAGTACGCGCTGCAGATGGTCAAGGAGCTGGAGTCGGCCCAGTCCCTCATAGAGCAGGGGTCGATAATCTACGGGCACTACACCTCCACAGTCATGCTGAAGGGCGACGACGAGGAGACGGTCAACCGCGGGGTCAGGGAGATCACGAAGATCTTCGAGCGCCTGGCCTTCCCCATCAGGCTGGAGAGACGCAACGCCCTGGAGGCCTTCCTGGGCTCTCTGCCTGGGCACGGACGGGAGAACGTCAGGAAGCCGTACCTTCACAGCCTGAACTTCGCTGACCTGGCCCCCCTTTCGCACGAGTGGTCTGGGTCGGAGTTCTGCCCGTCCCCTCCTCCGCACTTCCCCCCGAACAGCCCGGCGCTTATGCAGGCCGCGACGATCGGCACGACGCCGTTCCGCGTGAACCTCTACGTGGACGACGTGGGGCACACTCTGATCTTGGGGCCGACCGGCGCGGGCAAGTCGACTCTCTTGGCGACGCTGGTCTCGCAGTTCGAGCGGTACAAGAACTCCCAGGTGTTCGTTTTCGACAAGGGCATGTCAATGTTCGCCCTTACCGCGTCGTGCCTGGACGCGGCCCACTATGACCTCGGAGCCTTGGCCGAGGCGGGCGGCTTCTGCCCCTTGGCCGACCTCGACTCCCAGGAGGACAGAGGCTGGGCATGCGAGTTTCTGGACGCCCTGCTGAAGCTCCAGCTCGAGGACAACCCAGGCGACCACCTCGGCGCCGAAGACCGCTCTTTGGTGCGCGAGGCGGTGAACATCTTGGCCGACTCCACCTCCAAAAGCGAGGACAGAACCATCACGGCTTACATCAGCACGGTGCAGTCCGAGAAGGTGAGGCGGCTGCTGTCCTACTACCAGATAGGCGGCGGCGCGGCGGGGAACTTCGTCGACGGGCGGAAGAACGACATAAAGTACAAGAGCCTCGTGACGTTCGAGATGGAGGAGCTGATGCAGTACGGCAAGAACATCGTCGGCCCCGTGCTGCTGTTTTTGTTCCGGCAGATAGAGAAGCGCCTGACCGGACGGCCCACCATGCTGGTCATAGACGAGGCGTGGCTGGCCCTTGGCAACCCAGTCTTCTCCGGCAAGATAAAGGAGTGGCTGAAGGTCCTGCGCAAGGCCAACTGCGCCGTCGTTATGGCGACGCAAAACGTGTCGGACATAGCTGAGAGCGCCATAACGAGCGCCCTGGTCGAGTCATGCCCGACCAAGATATTCCTGCCGAACCCAGAGGCGCGCACGGAGCACTCCGCCGAGCTGTACAAGCGGATATTCGGCCTGAACGACAGGCAGGTGGCGCTCATAGCCGGTGCGACGCGCAAGAGGCACTATTACTTCGCCAACCCGATGGGGCGGAAGCTGTTTGAGTTGGGCCTCGGCCCGGTGGCTCTGTCGTTCGTAGGGGCTGGGGCTAAGGAGGACATCGCGAGGATAAAGGTGCTGCGCGACGAGCACGGGGCAGAGTGGCCGAAATACTGGCTCGGCGAGCGCGGACTGCCCGGCGCGGCGGAAGGCTGGAGTAGCGGGTACAGAGCGAAGGAGCATAAGCCGTCATGAAACGCCTTCAGACCGCTTTTGTATGCGCGCTGCTTATCACCGTTTTTGTTCCTGCTGCTGGGTTTGCGGGGGGCAGCGTTGACAGTCTGGTCAAGGAGCTGGACGGGCTTGTCGCGACCGCGACCGCTGCGGCGACAGGGCACGTGCCAGCTGGGGACATCGCCGCGGTGGTTGCGCCCATCGCCGGGGCTAAGGCCATCGTGAACAAAAGCGGCAACTACGAGATGATGCGCGGCGAGTTGAAGGGCATTCAGGCCACTCAGGACTCCGCGACGTTTGAGCCGAAGGTCAAGGGCATATATAGTCTTGCTGACAGCAGGCTAACGACCCGAATGCAGAACGAGGTGCGCGACCACGGCAGGGTCAGCGCCTACAGCTGGGAGGACCTGACGGGCAAGATAACCAGCCTCTACTCTCTGCTGGGGAAGGCCGATGCGCTTTCGTTCGTCAGCTCGGGAGACTTCGACGCTAGCTTCGACGTCGTGTACCCAGGCACGTCGGGCAGCAAGGGGGACAACTTTGCCGCGGCTTACAAAAATATGATGGCCGAGTGGCAGGACTACCTCTACGCGGCTATCAAGGGGAACAACACGGAGGCATTGGACGCGCGGGACAGCCGGGCGGCGCTGATAAAGAAGCTCGACTTGCTCTCATACGGGACTGGGGCTGTGCTCGGATACGCTCAGGCGATGTTCGCGCGCAGGCTTGTCTACGTGTTCATAGCGCAGGAGGCGGCGCGGCTTCGCCTGGACGTCATAAGGCACATCGAGCTCAGGGCGAGGTACGCGGCGCTAAGACAGCAGAGGCGAACCGACAGGGTTCTGGCCTTCGAGAAAGCGAGAGGAACATGGCAGACACAAACAAGCGGGAAGTCGTATTAGACAAGCAGACGCGCTCAGACAAGGCCGTGGACAAGGCCGCCTCTGTGGACAAGGCGACCAAGGTGATTAGGGCGCTGTTCAGGGTGTACGCGGCGATGCTCGATGTTATCAAGGCCGCGTTCAAGACCGTGTTCAAGTCGCTTGCGGCTGCGCTGGTGCTGGGCTCTCTGCTTATGTTGATGGGCACGGCCTACGCTGGCGGCGACAACAGCGACACTGCCAGCACCATCAAGAACAAGAAGATACCTGGCATGACGGCTGTGAACGCCAGTCTCAACATATCGCTCGACAAGTGGAAGGCCATGAACCAGGAGATGAAGGACACGCTAACTAGGGAGGCGTCCCTTTACGCACTGGAGGAGGCCGTTTGGAAGGCCGACCACTCGCAGCTCGGCAACATTTACTGGAAGGACGTCTCGGCGGACATCAAGGCGATGTGCGACGGCCTCTCGTCAGGTGGGGCTCTGTCGTTTTCGAGCGCTATGGCGATAGAGAAGTGGTTCCTCCAGCAGGGGTACTGGGTGCCGAATTCGTCCTACGACTTCGTGGCAAACTACAAGACGCGGGCGTCGGGCTTCAACGGCTACGTCAAGACGGCGCTGAAGGCGAACAACACGGCTGCGGCTGGCGTTCTGGCGGATCAGGCAAGGATAAAGCAGATCAAGGAGGCCGACGACAGCATGTCTATCCCCGTCTTGGGGCAGGTGCTGGCGGTCTACAACAAGGCGATGGAGGCTGGGTTTCAGGCAAGCGAGATGGCCGTGCAGGAGCTCTCAATGCTCCGGCTCGACCTTCAGAGGCACGTAGACGCCGAGACCCGCTACGCCATGAACGAGCAGCAGGAGAGGACTGACGTTCAGGCGGCGTTCGACGGGGCAGTGAGATGGAGCGCTCAAACACCAGGTATTTCATATTGAGACGGTGCGCGGTGGCTGTGGCTCTCGTGGCAGCGCTGGCCAGGCCGGCGGCTGGCGGAGGCGACGCAAGGGAGATGCTCGCCCTAACCACCACCTTGCTGGCCCTTTACGGCACGGAGCAGGCCTTGGAGAACGAGATGCTGACTCAGTCTAAGAACATGACGACGGAGCTGACCGAGATCGCGGCAGCGGCCCTTGCGTACGAGACGGTTTTCCGCGAGCCCAACTACACGAGCGACCACAAGGCGCTGACAGCGGTCGTGTCGCGGGACTACGGAAGCGAACTTTTGAAGTCCTCCGCTGCCCTCGCGGCCGGCGTTGCGCTGTTAAGCAACCCTGGCTACAGAGAGCCTGACTCTGGGGCGTATATCGACTTCAAGCAAGCTTACAAGAGCAGGGTGACGGAGTTCACGCTCTACGCGAACGCCCTGACGCTCTTGAACAAGACGGCCGTCGACACGGCCTCGGACACTCAGGCCGCTATAGCAGACATGCACAAGGCGTGGAGCGGGAGCGAATCAATGTCCTACCGCGCGGTTGCTCAGGCTGGGCAGCAGATAGCGCTTTTCGCCGACCAGCAGATACCGCGCATCAGGACTGACGTTCAGAGGCGCCTCGACGCGGAGGTTCGTTTCGCGCTGAACGACTGGCAGGAGAGGACGGACGTCCACGCGGCGTTCAAACAGGCGGTGAGGGAATGGGTAGATCAATCACCAGCTGCCTCCTACTGACGGCGCTGCTGGCAGCAATGCTCGCGTGCCCCGATGGTGCGCGGGCATCTAGCGACGCGGCTATTTGGGCTGAGGTGTCGGCCAACCTCGCTGCGATAGGCGTGCTTAAAGAGACCATACTGAGCAAGCTGAAGGACATAATGAAGCAGGACATCAATACCGTCCCCATATGGCTGGCGTATGACGAGTTCATCATAAGCACGAACAAGACCATCACGGACGAGTACGTCAGAGACCATCAGGCGCTGAGCGGCGACCTCTCGCTCAGCGTGTACGTCCCGGCGGACACCATTGCGACCTACGTGATGCTGTCGGGCACCCTGACGTTCGGGAACCTGTCGAGCACGGCGTTTCAAGCGGCAGCCCCGGGGTACAGGGATGCTTCTTTGGGCGTGACCGACTACGCGCAGTCATACAAGGACAGGGCCGCGGCGGTAAAGTCCTACTCGCAGACCGCCCTGAACGCCAACGTGCTGGCTGCGGCGGCCATATCGGGCAACCCGCAGGACATCGGCATGGTGAGCAAGCTTCGCAACGCGACGGCGAGCGCCGACGGCTACAGATCGCTCCTTCAGGCGAACAACCAGATACTGGACATGGCGAACCAGTGGCTGGAGAAGCTGCGAGTCGACAACGAGAGGCTGGTAGACGCGACCGCGCGCCTCGCGCTCGAGGAGCGGCAGGACAAGATCGACAGGCAGTCCGCGTTCGATCAGGCGGTGAAGACATGGCTCTCGCAAAACGGCGGCGCTGGCTTCTGACCTTGGCCGCGCTTTTCTCCCTGCTCTGTGCCGGCTTTGCCAATGCTAATGCGGCATGGGCTGGTGGGCAGGACGACAGAGTCAAGGCGGACGGCGGGCTCGTGTCGGCGCGATCCGCTCTGGAGCTCGCGGCATACCTGGACTACGTCGAGGAGGAGTCGGGCGACAAGGCCTACGACTCCCGCTACGCGAGCGACCACGCGATGCTCACCTGGATTCCGATTGACATGGCGACCGGCGAGATAAAGGCGCTCTACTCGGCGCTGCAGTCATCTCCGGATTTGGCTCTGTCCTTCGCGGACTCGCTCACGCGGGAGAAGTTCAACGCCCAGAACCCCGGCTACCGCGTCCTGAGTGGCGACCAGAGCCCGGTGCTGGACTTCAAGGCCATCTACAAAACGCGGGCTAACAACTGGGCGGGCGGCTCGACATCCTACGGCTACGGGATGTTCAAGGGGAACTCTCTGGAGGCGTCGGCGACGTCCGCCACGTCGACCCGGCAGCTGCTGGTGATGGCGCCGCAGCTCCTGCTGTCGAGCCAAACCAGCGGCTACATGCCCCTGTTCAACATGGGCAACCTGATGGCGAACTTCACTAACCAGCAGCTCCTCCTGACGCGGACTGATTTTATGAGGAACTTCGAGATAAGCGCGCAGCTGGCGGCATACGAAGTGCAGGACGAGGCGGACCTGCAGGCGGCGTTTGAGCAGGGGGTGGTAAGATGGACAGAGCAAAATCCATCGGCGTCATCGTACTGACGGCCTTTGTGCTATGCATGGCCTCGCCGTTTCTAGTTGCGCACGCTGCGGACGCGACTGGCTACGACTCGGCTCAGGGCGGGCAGAGCATGGACAAGTTCATAGGGGATATACAGACCAAGGTGGACGACCTAAAGCAGAACTTCATCGACGCGGCGAAACGCCTGTTTTGGGTGCTGGCTGTCATACAATTCGCGTGGAGCGCCATACAGCTCGCGATGAGCGGCGAGTTCAGCCTGTTCTCTGTGGCTCGTACCGTCATCCGCGAGGTCATGTTTATCGGGTTCTTCTGGTGGATACTGACCGCTTGGCCCGACCTCGGCGGCACGATCGTCACGCAAGGCCTGCGCGTACTCGGCGGCGGCGCGCAGATAAGCCCGGCATCGGCGCTGATAGCCGGCGTCCAGGTGATCTACAGCCTCACGAGCGACGCCTTCACCCTGGGCGTCCACAACGCGGTATGGGCGGCCGTGCCATACGCCTTGGCTCTGGCGTCCCTTGCCTACGCCGCGGCCTACGCCGCCGTCTACGTCATAGAGTTCTACCTCGTGGTTCCGATAGGCGTTGTGCTCATAGGCATGGGCGGCACCCTCTGGTCGTACTCCTTCGCCAAGAACTACGTCAGGGTGATCATATCCGTCGGGTTCAAGCTGACCATTCTGCAGATAGTGCTGCCGATCGTGATCAGCATGCTGACTGCTCTGAACACCACGATAAGCAACGTCCAGAACGTCGGCAGCCAAGGGTTCTTCCTGCACTCGTTCAACCTGGCGGCCCTGTCCGCTCTGGCGTTTGTGGCAGTGCACAAGCTGCCCGCTATGGCCGGAGCGTTGGTGTCCGGCGCCGTGTTCGAGAGGGCATCGTGGCTGGAGCTAGCCGGGTATGGCGGCGCCGCGTCCGGCGACACCGCGGCATGGGGGGCAGGGGAACGCTGGAGAGACGGAGGGAACGATGGTGGCCATGTATCGGAAAGCCAGCTGACCGCCGCGGCATCCGAGGGAGGCAGTCGCTCCTCCCCGTTCATGAACTACGGCTACAACGCATCGGACTACGACACATCGTTCTCCTACCCCACGGATATGAATGTCCCATACGCGAGTGCATCAAGCGCATCAAGCAGCATATCAAGCACATCCGAGGCGATTAAAGACGCAGTAGCCTCCTCAGGCGCGGCGGCGCCAGTCGGCACAGCCAGCGCGGCAGGTGCAGTCAGAGATGCGGCGGCTTCCTCGGGCGCGGCGGCGTCAGTCGGCACAGCCAGCGCTGCAGGTGCAGTCAGAGATGCGGCGGCTTCCTCGGGCGCGGCGGCGTCAGTCGGTGCGGTCAGCGCTGCCGAAGCGCTTAAAGACGCGGCAGCTTCCCCTGTCAGTGCTGCGTCAGTAGGTGCAGCCAGTTCGACCAGTGCGGCCAATGCGGTCAGTGCGGCCGGCGGAGTTCAGGGCGTTGACAACGCGCGGATCGGGCAGAGTGTGAGCGCCGGGACTGGCAGTTTAGCCAGCCGCGAACAGCGCGAACAGCGCGCTCGAGAGGAGCAAATATCCGAGACGGAGACCGTCGGATCAGCCGCGTCTAGAGCGTCGAACGGCGAATTGGCCGAAGCGCCGAATAACCGCGAGGAAAGCGCCCCGATCTTAGGCGACGACATCAGAGATGTCATGCGAAAGGCCATGGGCACCTCCGAGCAGCCGACGCAGACTTACGAGACGCAGTCCGCGTCCGGCGATCTTCGCAGCGTCGTGATGTCACGTATGATCACCGACGAGGGAGTCAAGATGCCTGAGGCCATCGGGATGCCCGGCGCTTTCAGGGCGCCGGAGACGCACGAGACGTCCACGTCCAGCGCAGCCGACGACGCCATAGACATGCCGAGTCCAGCCAGCTCCGGCAAGAGCAGGGGCAGCGCTGCGGGGGGCATAAACGGCTCCTCGGAGGGCATCAACGGTTCCTTAGAGGGCATAAACGGCGCCGCCGAGGGCATTGACGGCGGCAGAGAGAGCATAGGAGGCGAGTGACGTGTCTAACGCTCGGCGCTTGTCAGACGCGCTGCTGGACTGGCGCGCGGTGGCGATCTTCCTCGCGGCTCTGCTCGTCTTCAGCATGTGGGGCAACGTGAGGCTCGCGCTCGAACCCGTGAAGGTGGAGCCATACCTGCTGCACGTGAAGCAGCACGCCCGCGACGTGCTGTACAAGTCGATGGACTTGAGCCGCGTTGACCCAAGGCTGGTCATGTCGCACATAGGCCTTTTCATATACAATAGCCGAACGCGGTTCATGGACGTCAGCGCCCAGATAAAGTTCACGCCGAACTCCTACCTCTTCGTCGCCCCCAACAGCCCGGCGCAGGACAAGCTGGACGCGTACTTCCTGGAGAACCCGCCGATTAACGTGCCTGGCCCGACGCTTGTCGAGATAGAGACGGTCGTGCCTCTGAGCGCCAACGCCTACACGGCCAGGTGGCACGAGTTAGTCGTCGACGCGAAGGGAGCGCTCTCGCTGAATCGCTACGAGGGGTTCTTCAGGCTGGCGGACAAGGCGGGCGCGGTTGGGCTGGACATGGGCTACGCCGACGACGAATATATTCTTGACAACCCGATGGGAATTTACATCATTGACTACGTCATCGAGGCGCTGAGGACAACTCGGAAGGACGGCTGAGGAAAATGCTTTTTTCGATCCAAAAAAGAAATAACGCGGCGGTCGCGGCTGAAATGCCATCGGCGGCTGAGTCGGACAAGCTAGCCCGCGCCGCGTTCGAGAACAACCCATGGCTCCAGTCGAGGCAGAGCTTGACGCCGCTGCCCGACACTATCGCGAACTGGCGCGCGGCCTCGTTTGCCCTCATGGTGCTTCTGGCGTTCAGCATCGGCGGGAACATCTGGCTGGCCAGCACCCCGAAGATACAGCCCTACGTCATTCAAGTGGACGAGAAAGGATTTGCGATCCCCATCAAGCCTCTCGACAGCGTTTCGGGCGTAGACCAGAGGGTTATCATGGCGCAGGTGGAGACGTTCATCTTCAACAGCAGGATCAGGGTGATGGACAGGAACGCCCAGCTTATCTTTGCGCAGGACGCGTACCGGTCGGTCAAGGCGAACAGCTTCGCGTCGTCCAAGCTGGACGCGTACTTCAGGAGCGCCCCGCCGACGTCCGCCGCCGCGCCGGTGACCATAGAATTCGACGCCATAGTGCCTGTGACTGCCCACACCTATCAGGCGAACTGGTCGGAGGTAAGCACGATGAGCGACGGCACCCTCACACCGCAAAGTCGCTACGAGGGCCTCTTCACCGTGACGGTCTCGCCGCCGTCGGACTACTTCGACATGCTCAACAACCCTATGGGCGTGTACATCACCGACTACAGTATAGAGGCCGTCAGAACTTACAATTGATGGAGGTGACAGTGATTATGAAAACTCGTGTTTTTGTGGTCGGCTTTGCTGCCGTGCCAATGATGCTCTTAATGCTGCTCTTGTCGGTCTCATCGGCGCAGGCGGCGAGTATGTTCCCCGTGAACCCCGATGCATCCGCGAACACCGACGAATACGGCCTGCTTAACGCGTCCTTCGACGCGCTCGTCAGTGCTTACAATCTGCGCGAGGACGGCGTCGAGTCTACTGGGCCTGTAGTCCTTCCGCCGCGCGAGGAGCCGGATGACTCAGACGTGTTCGACAGGAAGCTGGCAGAGGTCGACAAAGTACCCCAGATGAGACCGGTGGACAAGTCGGCTATGAAGCTGGTCGAGGCCTACGAGAAGGCCGGCTCAGTTCCTGAGCCGTACCTCGGCGGCAACGGGCGCGTCAACTTTTACTACGGAGCTATGACGCCTAGGATCGTGTGCCGCCCGCTGCGCCTGACGGACATAGAGCTGGAGCCGGGCGAGCAGGTCAAGAGCGTGCACATCTCCGACTCGGCGCGCTGGTCGGTGTCGGGCGCGTGGAGCGGCAACCCCGGCAACCTCGTGACCCACGTCATCCTGAAGCCGCAGCTCCCCGACATAGCGGCGAACATGATAATCCACACCGACCGGCGCACCTACTCGCTTGAGATAGTGTCGGACACCGGCAGCTACATGCCGTTTGTCGGCTTCGTCTACCCTGATGAGGCGAAGAACGCCGACGAGGAGTCATGGAGGCTGCTTAACGGTCAGTACGCGATGATCAACGAGGCAAAGGCCGCGAGGCTTCAGGCAGCAAGCGGCGCGAATATCGCGGACGACGCGAGGATCACCGACGCAGCCTCGATAAACCTCGACTACACCGTGAAGGTAACCCGCGGCAAGAACGTCCCATGGAAGCCCACGGCCGTCTACGACGCCGGGGGGAAGACGTACATAGTCATGCCGAAGACCATGAACATTACCGAGGCCCCCGCTATGTTTGTCAAGCAGGGCGGGCGCGAGAAGCTGGTCAACTACCGCGTCGAGCACAACCTCTACATCGTCGACAGGCTCTTCGACGTAGGCATCCTGACGGTCGGGAAAGACCGTGTAGGGATATTCAGAAACACGCCGATAAGCGCGGGGTCGACTGACTCCTCGGGGTTGACTAACCCCTCGGGGTTGACTAACCCCGAGGCGAACTGAGGAGGGTTGCCTAATGGGGGCGTCAACACCTCAGTCCGAAAGCGAAAGCGGCAGGAAAGACGTACAAGTCGCGGCTTCGAGGTTCAGAAACACGCCTATAAGCAACAGGCTCTTCTGGATACTCACGGCGCTAGGCGGGGCTGCGATAGCCTTCGTCATATTCAACTTGAGCCGCGAGACCGAGATGATGAGCACCGGCAGCACCTCTATTCCGGTCTCCGTCGTGGCCTCGGCTAGCGGCGCTTACAGCGACAGGTTCGACAGGTTTTTAGCGGCGCTCAGCGCAGGCGAGCCAACCGCGGCCCCGACCACGGAAAAGCTGAACGCGCCGGAACAGCAGCCCGAACAGCAGCCGACTGAGAGCACTGATACCACGAGCCACCAAGCCCAGCCGCGCGTGCGTCGTGCTTCATCTGAGGCGTACACGCGCAGCAGGCAGCTCAGAATGAGTGCTCTGGCCTCCGACCCCAACGTCAAGCTGGGGTTAGACAACCCTCCGCAGTCTGGCGGGCAGCTTTCTTCAAGCGCATCAAGTGCCCTAAGCGGCGCGGCGGAGGGCGCTGAACGCTCGGACGGCGACGTAGCGGCTTGGCCTGGCACGTACACGCTGGGCGGCGGCGCCGGCGTTACCGGTATAAACATGAGGCCGCAGTACGGCTACGGCGAGTCCGACCCCAACGCCTCGGCCATGTCCCATCAGGACAGGAACAACGCGTTTATCAAGAACAGCACCGGGTTAACTAACGTGGGTGCAAATGACGCGAAGGACGAGTACATCGGCTCATCGCGGCGGGCTCCGCGCGGGAATTACGAGCTCAAGGCCGGCTCTATCATAAGCGGCGTGATGATCGGCGGCATAAACAGCGACCTGCCAGGCACGATCGTGGGGCAGGTGACCGAGAACGTATACGACACCGCCACCGGCTCAAGCCTGCTGATACCCCAGGGCTCGCGGATGATCGGATCATACGACTCTCACGTCGTCTACGGCCAGTGGAGGATACTCGTCGTATGGCAGAGGATAATCTACCCAGACGGGACGTCGCTCAATCTGGAGGGGATGTCGGGGAGCGACCAGGGCGGCTACGCGGGCTTCAAGCAAAAGGTCGACAACCACTACGGACGCATGCTGGGAGCGGCTTTGTTCGCCTCGGTTTTCGCAGCGGCGGGCAAGATCGCCACGCAGAACGACACGAACCGCAACGACTACAACCTAACCGCCGGCGACGCGATGTCCGACGCCACCATGCAGCAGGTCACGCAGCTTGGGGCTAGGCTGGCCGAGCGCAACATGAACGTGGCCCCGACCCTGCGCATCCTGCCGGGCTATCGCTTCAGCATCATCACGACGAAGGACGTAGCCTTCGCCGGCCCCTACACGCCTTACAAAAAACGGTGAGCGCCGTGAGGATCATGAGGTTTTTACTCCTGCTGTTTGCTGTCGCTGGTGCCGCGTTTGCGATGGGCTGGTTCATGGGGTACTCGGACGCGCGCAACGGTGCCATAGCAGAGGGTCTGCACAAGTGGACGGACTCCATGACCCTGAACTTCGACGCGATCCACGCCGTCTCCAGCGCAGACACAACGGCGGGCTCGTCCGACGCTGGCGCGCAAAGGGGCGGCAATGCCCCGAGGGACAAGTTCCCCAATGCAAGCCCGAATAAATAGGCGCGCGCTCCGCAGCCTGACGCTCATCTTCCTGTGCGTAGGGGGGTTCCTTGGGGCTTTCCCCCTGTTCGGGCTTCACATCAACCTCTCGCCGTCGCACGTCCCAGTCGGGCTGTGGCGCAGCGTCAGCACGGGGGAACGCGGCTCGGGGTTGACTAACCCCTTGGGGGGGACTAACCCCTTGGGGTTGGCTAACCCCTCGGGGTTGACTAACCCCTTAGCCGTCGGGGACGTGGTGGCGTTCGACGTGCAGGAGTTTTACGCCGAGAGGCCGGAGGTACGCGAGGACCGCATGACGTTCATCGTTCCGACTCTGCTCAAGAGGGTCGCGGCTCTGCCAGGCTCCGTCATAGACAGAGACGGCGGCAACATCACGATCGACGGAGTGCCGTACAGGGCGCCGATAATCGACGAAAGCTGGGTAAAGGTGCGGTACCCCATAGTAGTGCCCGACGGCTGCGTGTGGCTGATGGCCGAGGTGGAGTCAGTCGACCCCGAGGGGTTAGTCGACCCCAGAGCGAACGCCTACGACTCCCGTTACCACGGCCCTTTGCCGGTCAAGCTTATAAAATGGAAAGCCGAACCCCTTCTCGTAAGGTAAGGCTAGCCGCTGCGCTACTTCAGGCGCTGCTGGCCTGTGTGCTCGGCTGGCTTATCGGCTGCGATTCCGTCAATTTGGCGCCGATGTTTTTCATGCCAGTCATATGGATGTTCTCGGTCGGGCGCTTGGGCGCCTACCTGACGCCGATGTCCTACCTACTGGCCGCGTCCTACGGCTTGGTGACGAG
Source organism: Synergistaceae bacterium (assembly GCA_031272145.1). Classification (GTDB taxonomy): domain Bacteria; phylum Synergistota; class Synergistia; order Synergistales; family Aminobacteriaceae; genus JAISUL01. Next base: position 3,265 of record JAISUL010000024.1, on the reverse strand, counting down.
CGCGCCGCGCTTCTTCGGCTTGGAGGACCAGCCGATGCTCGGCCCGGCCTTTCCCCTGTACGCAGTCTACCTAGGATTGCTGTGGCTGCTTCCCGCCATAGTGTTTGCTCTGCCATGGGCGCTCCTGTGGACGAGGAAACACTCCTCGTTCTCGTCTCTTCTAGCCCGCCTATTGGTCATCATGGCCATCATAATTTTGCCGCCGGTGGGTCTGACATGGGGGAACCCGCTGCTGTGCGCCGGGTACCTGTTTCCGTACACGGCTGAGCTTGGGATAGCCGCCGTAGTCCTGCTCTGGGTGGCTCTGTGGCGTACAAGCGGACGCGCCCGCGCCGTGGCGGTGGCGTCCGTAGCGCTGTACGTCGCGTTCATGTCGCCGCAGGCGCGCCTCACCCCCCGCGTTCCCCCCGACTGGGACGGCATATACACATCGTTCGGGAAGCTCTACAGCGGCAGTGACGACTCGGTCGGGCCTTACGTCCGCTATCAGATACTGTCGATAATCCTGAGGAACTCGAAGGCCAAGTACGTAGTTCTGCCTGAGACTGTGGCGGGATGGTGGGGAAACGTGACGGAGATGCTATGGAGCGACTCGTCGCGGCTGTTCGAGGATGGCGGGCGCACGTTCTTTGTAGGCGCCGAGGAGACGGCGTACGGCACGATGAAGTACATAAACTTGGTGCATGTGAGGGGCGCCAACACCGGCTCGGTGGTGCAGCGCTTCCCGGTTCCGTTCTCGATGTGGCGCCCGTGGAGCGACACCGGCGCGGTAGCCGACTGGTTCGGCGGCGCAGGGATGACTCGCGTCGACGGCATGAAAGTAGGCGTCCTGATATGCTTCGAGCCCTACCTATACCTCCCCTGCCTAACAACCGCCGCCTCCCGCCCGGACGTCCTGGTTGCAGTGTCGAACCAGTGGTGGGCAAGAGGCACGAACATCCCGGCGCTTTCGGACAAGTGCATAGCGAGCTGGGCGCTGCTGTATAACCTGCCGGTGGTGCTGGCGAAGAATATATAATTATATAGATGGCTTGGGCTCAAAAGGCCATGCAGGATAGTCTACTTTTCCCCCTTGAGTATCGTCTCAAATATTATCCGCCGTGTATCAGATATATTCTCCTCTCCCTTGGGGTGCTTGGCAATAAGTTGAGCAACGTCCTTCTTGCTGCTCTTCTTGAGCACCTTCAGGCCCAGGCTAGCAGCAAATGCTTTCAGCACATCTGCACTTATCCCAGCGGAACGTGACGTAAGAGAATTCACGACATCTTGTTCTGTGTGACACTCACTGATAATACGTTTGATCTTGGCATAAGAATGACCATCGGGTCCGGGTACCGGCTTTGGCGATGGTAGTGGAACCTTCTTCAGCGATAGCGAAAACTTCACGTCACAAGCTAATGTGCCATCAACCAGCTTGCGAAGATCTCCCTCATCAAGCCGTTCCAATTCGGCAAAAAGCTCTTTGGACGCCGTATCTAAAACTTTTGCAAGTGCCCGCAATACGACCTTCGCGTTAGCCATTAGGCAAGTTCACCGCCTTCAAGAACTCTGCGCCAAGCTTTTCCAATTCCCCCAAGGCCGTACGAGACGACGGAATATAATACTTTCCCAAGACTGCAGGTATCCCAGTGCTCGGCGCTTTACCGTAAAACGTCGCCCTCTCCTGAAGCCAAGGAAACATATGATAGCGCTTTTCGTAAGCCGATTGAAGCTCCGCGGCGTCATTGATTAGCCCGCCTCTATATAGCGTCACCATCGTAGGTACAAGACCCAGTATCTCAGGCGACTCTATTGTGCTATTCGCACTTGCCACAGCATAGTCGTTATACTGTTCCACATAGCTCGCAATGCGCGCGTTCAGCTGATCTATACCGAAAGTCGAAAGAAAATCCATCCTCGTCGGTATTATGCACATATTAGAAGCCACTATGGCGTTCTTCACCATAGTGTTAAAACTTGGCGGACAATCGATCAGAACCAGATCGTGGGGAGTCTGCATGCTATTCAGCGCATCTCGCAAAAGAGAATAGACGGAGATGAAATTCGCCGCGAGCAGATTTTGAGTGTTGGCCATTAAACGCCCTATGAATTCGGCGTCAATGTCCATCAGGCCAAGATGCGAACTCAGAAGATCGAGTTTTATATCCTTAGGATAGACCGAGACTTGAAGCTCGTCCAAAGAGGGAGCGTTGCTCTTGCCCTTTGTGTAAGGCTCAAAGAATTGCTTAAGCGTCTTACTCATGTATACATTTACATATTCATGGACTGACAAAAAGGAAAACGTTAGGCTAGCCTGCGGGTCGAGATCGACCATCAGGACACGATGCCCCTTCGACGCGGCGTAAGCGGCGAGGTTGGCCGTGACGGTCGTCTTGCCGACGCCGCCCTTGTAGTTCAGTACCGACACGATGATCGGCTTCTTCATCTCGTACTCCTCCTCTAGCGTGTGCCGAAGTCCAAGTCCGCCCTGAAGGGATCACCTTCGGCATACCCCAAGCTGGGCCCGCGGTGGACAAGGCCTTCCGAGCGCGTGATGTCTACTATATCAAACGAGAACGATCCTGTCAAGATGCCACGGGGGCACTTTTACAGAAATTGACCCCCCGCCGCGAAGAACACGCGGAGGCCATCGCCGAGGCGCAGCCCTCGCGCACACCCCTCCTCGTACGTTTCATCGCCGATGGCGCAGGCTTTCCGGCAGGCCGCGACGATTGAGGCGCCGTCCCCTCTCGCGCGTAGTTTGCGGACGGCGAGCCTCCTCCTCAGGGATAAATCCTACCCCTCCTTGACAAGCGGGCCGCCGTGCGCTACCATCTAAAGCACGATAAGCAGTTCGGACGCGCGGAGACCATATCCCCGCGCCTTTGAAAGGAGACGGTCGCAATGCGTTTCATGAGAACATTGTGCTTAGGCATTTTGGTTTGTTTTGTTTGTGTTTTGGTGGGCATCGGGGTGGTCGGCATTGGGATCGGCTTCACCCTATTTGTCGCCCTGTGCTGCTGCTGGGCCGGGCTGGAGGCGCTGCTTGCCGCTTTCTGGCCGAGCAAGTACGATAACGACAGTGCCGGCACTTCTAGGATAGAGATCAGGTACTACACGGTTTCTGACGATGGAGAGAAGACTGAAACCACTGTAATTGAGAGCGACGGGCCCAGCGATAGCCCTCGCGTAAAAAAATCAAGGGAGAGTTCGTAATGAGCTCCAACAGGGCGGGGGAGCGGGACAACCCTGCTTCCCCACTCTTGACTTCCCCCACGCCCCATAG
>JAISUL010000061.1 GCA_031272145.1 Synergistaceae bacterium | reverse complement strand
ATCGGAGAGGGAAACGCCGAGTACAAGGGGCGGGTGGTGCCAGTCGCCGAGGCGATATCCGAGGCCGGGCTTCGGCCAGTGTCCCTCGGAGGCAAGGAGGGCTTGGCTCTGATCAACGGCACGGCGGTCATGAACGCCGTCGGAACTCTAGCGGTGGCCGACTCGGTTCTAGTGGCCAAGACGGCAGACGTGGTGGCGGCGATGTCGCTGGAGGCCCTGCGCGGCGTGCCCTACGCCTTCGACGCGAGGACTCACGCCCTGCGCCCCTACAAGGGACAGGGGGACGCGGCGTCGAACGTCCGGCGCATCATCGAGGGCAGCGAGATAATCGAGCGGCACAAGCGGGACAGGGTTCAGGACGCCTACTCCCTGCGGTGCGTGCCCCAGGTGCACGGGGCGAGCCGCGACGCCTTCGGGTACGTCCGGTCGGTCATGGAGGTCGAGCTGAACTCAGTGACGGACAACCCGCTGATCTTCAAGTCGGGAGAGGAGGGGGTGGCGCTCAGCGGAGGGAACTTCCACGGCCAGCCCTTGGCGCTCGCCATGGACTTTTTCGGCATAGCGGCGGCGGAGCTTGGGAGCATATCCGAGCGGAGGCAGGCGCGCCTGGTGGACGCGTCTCTGTCGGGCCTGCCGCCGTTTCTGACGGAGGTGCCTGGGCTGAACAACGGATTTATGATTCCCCAGTACACCTCGGCGGCGCTGGTGTCCGAGAACAAGGTGCTGGCGCATCCGTCGTCGGTGGACTCGATCCCGACGTCTGCGAACCAGGAGGATCACGTCTCGATGGGCGGCTACGCGGCGCGCAAGGCGGCTGAGATACTGAACAACACGAGAAAGGTGCTGGCCATCGAGATGCTGCTCGCAGCGCAGGCGCTGGACTTCGCCCAAGCCGAGGCGCCCAGGCCGGCCACAGGCAGGGGCACGCGGGCAGCGCACGAGCGCATCCGGAGCGTGGTTCCGCACCTAGGCAAGGACGAGTACCTGCACCCGCTGATCTCTAGGCTGGTGACGCTGGCCGAGAGCGGCGGCGTGGTTGAGGCTGTGGAGGAGGCAGTCGGAGAGTTAGATTAGTAAAAATAAAAGCGCAGCGGGGGGCATAGCCCCCCTTTTTGTGCCTTGCTTGCGGCGCGGTCAGCGCTTCAGCATCTGGTAGACCCAGCGCGCGGCCCTGAGCAGAGCGGGGCTGTTCACGACCCTCACGGCCAGAAAGAAAACGTAGGACTCCTGCCTAGTCCGCAGCTGCGTTATGGCATCGTCGTCCGCGCCGTGCTCGCGCGCCATACCTAACAGCCGCGTGAAGTCCCGCGCCGCAAAGTCCATCCCGTCGCGCAGGATGCGCCTCCTGACCGCGTCATCCGTGGTCGTTACGGAATCGCCGCTTATATAATAATAGTAGAGAGATACCGGCAAAAGCGCCGCCCGCTTCGAGCGTATCAAGAGCTCCGCCGTGAACAGGCCGTCCTCCACGCCCCGCGCCTTGGGTTTGAAGAAAATATCGTGGCGGAGCATCAGCGACCTCCTGAACACGTACCACCAAGGGCCGTTGTTGTAGCTGTGCCTGCCGATTAGGCGCGTGCCGCTCATGACCTCCGGCTCCCGCTCGATGCATGTCCAGTCCTGCGGGAGCGCCGCGCCGCGCTCGCGCGTCCGCGTCGAGCCGAAGCCGCAGAAGTCGAGGTTGTGCTCACGCGCGAAATTTACGACCTTTCCTAGGCTCTTCCTTTCTATATAGTCGTCCGCGTCGACGAAGTAAACGAACTCGCCCCGCGCCAGTGACGCGCCGGCGTTCCGAGCGGCAGACGCACCCATGTTCTCCTGGCTGTGGAGAACGATATTCTTATATCTGGCGGCGTATGACTCGGCTATGGACAGGCTGCCGTCGGTTGAGCCGTCGTTTACCAGGACGATCTCGTACTCGAAGTCCCCCTGATCCAGCAGGCACTCGACGCACTCTGGCAGATACGCCTCGACGTTGTAGACCGGAACGACGACGGAGAGAAGCATCGCGTTCCCTCACGCGAGCCGGGCATGGCCGCCGCGCAGCCATGCCAGCAAAAACGCCGCTGCCGCTGTTAAATCTCTGCTAAATCTCTCTCTCTCTCTCTCTCTCTCTCTCTCTCTCTCTCTCTCTCTCTCTCTAAATGCGAACAAATCTCCGACCGTGTTGCACCTGCCGAGGTCGTCGATCGAGAAGGGCACTCCGCAGCGGTCTTCCATGAACACTATCAGCGAGAAGGCCGTCAGCGACGACCAGGGGAGGGATTCGTCCTGCGCGCGGAAGTCGCTCTCCATCGATAGCGACTTGGGATCGACCTCCAGTATATCCGCCACTTCCTCTATGAAACGCCGTTCGTCCATAATGTCAAATCCTCCTTCAGCGATACTCGACGACCGAGGTGCAGGCGCAGGGGCCGAGGTTGAATAACCCGACTCCTATGGCCATGCCTGCGCCGAAACCAGCGGCTAGGACGCGAAGCGGTGCGTCCAGCCTGCCGTTTAGCTCCGAGCATATAGTCACGGGGATCGTGGCTGAGCTCGAGTTCCCGTACCTGTCCAGACTCACCGGCATCTTCTCAGGCGGGAAGCCCAGCCTCTTCGCTATCTGTTTCATCATGTACAGGTTGGCCTGATGAAGCAGAAGGACGTCGACGTCTCCCACGCTCACCCCGCCTGCCTCCATCAGCGACGCCATGCACCGCGGCGTGTTGCGCACAGCGAAGTCGAACACCGCCATGCCGTCCATGGCGATGTCCACCGGACGCCTGACGCCGGACTCAGGGGTGCCTCTGTATTCCAGCGAGTGCTCGTTGAACGGGTGACGCGCGCCGCCCTCCGGCACCATAAGGGCGTCGTACTTGGAGCCGTCCGTCCAGAATCCGAAAAGCCAGCGTTTTTCCCCAGCGTCCCCAGCGTCCCCAGCGTCCCCAGCCTTGCCAGCCGGCAGGATCAGCGTGGCAGTTCCGGCGTCGCCGAAGAGCAGTACTGTGCTCCTATCCCTAGGCGAAGCGCTGTGAGTCTCGCCGTTCAGCAGAAGCACCGGGGCGGACATCGACCGAGCGGTCAGGCCTCCGAGCCACAGGCCGTAGACGTAGCCAGGGCACGCTATGGACGCGTCGAACGCAGCGCAGTCGTTTGACAGGCCCAGCAGGTTCGCGGCCTGCGACGCGTTGTTCGGCATGCTGTAGTCGGGCGTCTGGGTCACAAATATGACCCCTCCGACGTCCGATGGCCTCACCGTGCAGGCACCGAACAGCGCCTCGGCAGCCCTCACAGCCATGTCGAGCGCCGTTATGCCGCTCCCCGGAGGGCAGACCCTCCGAGTCCGCACTCCGGTCGTCTTGACCGCGCCATCTATGTCCTTCCCGAAGAGCTCCGCGCCGAACGATAGGTTGTCCACCTCGTACTCCGGCACGCAGGCCCCTACGCCCCCAATCGAAACACCATCCACAGAACAAAGCCTCATTAACGGCCTCCGAATAGTAAAAATGAAAGATTAAAAAATAATATATAAATCAGAAGAGAACGTTTTCGCGGCGCCGCGTCGACACCGCCGCTATTGCCAAGCGGTCGGGGGGAGCCACGGGACCGGACAGGAGCTCCGACCTCTCGCCGTCTGTTATGCCGACGCGCACGGCGACGCCCCGCGTCAGGCACCCGTCCTCCACGAGCCACACCACGCCCGAGTGAAGGTCGTCGGACACTGCTGGCGCTGCGCCCTTCAGGCCAAACGCGCTCAGCACCTCGTCGGTCGGTATGAAGCGCAGGGCGGCGTTGGGAACCCTTGTTACGCTCCGCCTGCTGTCAGTCTTGATGGAGACCGACGCCGTCATGCCTGGCTTCAGGCGCATGTCGGAGTTGTCTACCTCTATTACGACGGTGTAGCTCACGACGTTGTCGGTCGCGTCGGGCGCTATGCGAACCTGAGTGACGCGCCCATGGAAGCGCCGGTCAGGGAAGGCGTCGACGCTGAACTCGGCCTCCTGCCCCTCGGACACTCCGCCTATGTCGGACTCGTCCACGTCGGCGTATATTCTCATGCGCGTGAGGTCTCCCGCTATCCTGAACAGAGTCGGCACCTGAAAGCCGGCGGCGACGGTCTGCCCGACGTCCACCTGCCGCGACACGACCACCCCGTCGATCGGCGAGGCTATGCGAGCGTACCCCAGGTTCGCCTCGGCGCGCTCCTTGGCTGCCTCGGCCTGAACGACCTTCGCCCTGGCCTCCTCAAGCTGCGCACGCCGCAAGGCCGCGGTCGTCTCGGCGTCCTCGAAGTCGCTCTGCGCTATGAGGTTTCGCCCAAGCAGGGCGCGGCTCCTAGCCAGCTTTCTCTCGGCATCAGCGAGAGAGGCGGCCGCGCTTCCGACCCCGGCCCTCGCCACCCTGAGGCTGGCCACGGCCTCAACCAGCTGCGACGCCAGGACAGACGTGTCCAGGATCGCAAGCGGCTGCCCGGCTCTGACCTTGGAGTTGAAGTCGGCGTATATTTCCTTTATGGTGCCCGAAACCTGAGTCCCGACCTCGACCACCGAGACCGCGTCCAGCTTTCCCCCGGCCTCGACAGTCGCGGTGATGTCGCCTGAGTCCACGGCCTCGAAGCGTATCTCGTACTCGCGCCCTCTTACCCAGCCGAACCAAGCGAAGCAGCCTAGGCAAAGCAGGAGCAGGGCAATGGCCGCGAACACGGCGCCGCGCTTCATCTAATGCCCATCGCCTCTTCGAGCGACGCGGCCGCCGCCTGAGTGTCGTGCACGGCCTTGTACCTCGTGTACATCGCCTGAGCCAAGTCGGACACAGCGTCGCTTATCTCCAGCGGGCTGCCAGCCCCGGCGTCGTAGCGTCCCTTGGCAAGGTCGAGGTTCTCGCCTGCGTACCTCAGGGTCTCCTCGGCGGCGGCTGCGCGTACCAGGGCGTTCCTCAGGTCTGACGCGCGGGAACGCGCCTCGTGGATGGCCTGCCTCCTCAGGGTCTCCAGCGACGCCTCGGACTGCCCAAGCTTGGCCTCGGCGGTCTCGATGTCGGCCCTGCGCTCGCCAGCGTCGTAAAGCGCGAACTCCGCCCTGAGCCCGGCGCTGAAGGAGTCCCGCAGCGGGAAGTCCTGCCCCGAGTAAGCCCCGCCGGTGGTCGCCGATACAGTCGGGGCGCCGGTGAGGGCTGCGCTCTGCACGGCTATCTTAGCGGCCTCCACGTCGAGGAGTGAGCGAGTCACGTCGGGCCTTCTCTCGACGGCGTCGGCGATCTCGTCAGGGCCGGGGACGTCGCCGCTCCACACCGAAAGCGGCGTCGAGAGGGCGAAGTCACCGATGGCGCCGGCGGGCAGTCCCATGGCGAGCAGCAGCGCCTCGCGCGCCACGTCCTCCTCGGCCTCGACCTCCAGCTTCGACACGCGGGCGTCGGCTAGGTCGGTCTCGGCCTTCGTGACGTCGATCTTCGGCCTCGTGCCAACCTCGTAGTACCCTTGCGCCCTCTCTAGGTGCTCTGACAGGTTCTTCATGCGAACCTCCGCGACCTCGACGTTCTTCTCGGCTAGAAGCAGCGCGCTGTAGGCGCGCTTCACCTCGGCAGACACGGATATTTTGACCTCCGCCTCGCTCTCGCCAGCCTGCCTTATCGCCAGCTTCTGCGATCCCTTGGACAGGCGGTTGCGCCCGGCGTCGTACAGGGTCTTAGAGCCGGAGATGCCGCCCGACCAGCTGTTCGACGACGACGCCTCCGACGCGTCCGAGTAGCCGTAGGACGCGCTGGCCCCGAAGGTCGCCCTGTCGTTCACCCGCAAGCTCTCAAGGCGCGCCCTCTGCTCGCGGGACACCTCCTCCGCCCTCCGCAGAGACGGGTGCTCGGTGAGGGCGATGGAAAGACACTCGGCCAGCGAAAGAGACCGCACCTCCTCCCCAGACGCGGCGGGGTTCAACAACCCAAAGCTGAAAAGCAGACAGAGCAGACTCAAACTTTTTGACGTACGCAAGCAAGAAAACAACGCGCGAACCCTCCCCTTGATTCAGCGGCTCAAAAAATCCGCCCCTGCGCAGCTAATTATACAACAAAAACACGCCGCGAACGAAAATATGACTTGACACGCCCGCCAAACAGCTTATAATTCGGTATATCATATCATTCGCTGTTTCGCGTTAGGTTTAGCTATCGACGCGAAAGAACGGATGGAAATATCATCCGAAGGGAAAAGGTGATTATGGAGAAACCAATCGACAAGGCCAGAGCAGCGTTCAACGCCAAGCTGGGTGCCATGACGGACGAGGAGCGCAAGGCATACTTCGCCGAGCGCACGGCCAAGCGCAGAGCTACTATTGAGGAGCGCAAGCGCCTCGAGACTGGCTTCGGGGGGCAGGCCCCACGCCACCATGAGGCCAGCCAGACTCAGGCGGAGGACAGCACAACTCCGAGACGCTCCTCCGAACCCACGATGGCCGCTGGGTTAGTCCGCCGCAAGGAACCGCTTAGGGCCTTGACGCCCTTGAGGGCAGCCTCCGCTGCCAGTTCCGTCGAACCGATGCACCCCATCAGGAGAAGAGGCCGCCGCCCCGCCGAAGCGTCATCCGCTGCCCCCGCCCCGGTCGAAGTTCAGCCGGACACTTCCGTTAGCACTGCCACAGCCGTCTATGATGTTAGTCAGGATGGCAGTTCTGAGAACGAGTTCCCCAAAGAGAACTCGCTCCCCGAGGGGAACGAGTTCCCCGAGGAGAACTCGCTGCCTCAGACCGAACCAGTTCGCACGCGCGGCAGACGCGTCAGCTTCGGCCTGGCTAAATCCGATGCGCCTCACGCTGATGAACCGGCGCCAGTAAGGCCAGTAAGGCCAGTAAGAGGGAGGGGCAGATTGGAGGACTCCTCGGGGACGACTGTATCCTCAAGGACGACCGTTTCATCTGGGACGACTGTCCCGTCTAGGACGACTGTTTCTCCGACCGCGCCGAGGTCAGTCAGGCGCCGCGCGGCGGTCAGGGCAGCAGCAGTCGCCGCCGACCCCAAGGAGGTCGAGCGCATCCGCGAGATGATGGGCGACCTGTTCACGGTGGAGGGCATAGCCGGCGCCCTCGGCATCACCGTCAGAGCCGTGCAGATATACCTTAAGCGCGGCCAGCTTCGGGGAGTGAAGATCGGCGGGGAATGGCGCGTGTCAGCCGACAACCTGCGCCGCTTCGTCGAGGGCGAGAGATAACGCTTACCAAGCTCAAGAACATCTTCCTGCTGGCGGCACTCGTCTTGGGGCTATGGAACGGGTTCCCATATGCGTATGCCGCCGGCGGGGGGGTTAGTCAACCCGGCGAACTCGTTTCCTCCCGGCTTGACTGGATGATCCCTCCGCTCTTCGCCGAGGTCGGGCGATTTTCAGAGGGGGCAGCGCCTGCGCGCGGCCCGGACGGCTGGGGGTTCATCAACACCAGGGGAAGGTGGCTGATCAAGCCGTCCTTCTCCTCGGTAAAGCCGTTCCGCGATGGCCTAGCCGCAGCCCGCAGCGGCGAGGGAAGCCAGGGAAGCCAGGGAAGCCAGGGAATAGCTGCTAACCCCATGTGGGGGTTTATCGACCGCACCGGAAAATTCGTCATCAGACCCGTCTACGAGGGCGCCGGGGTGTTCAGCGACGGCCTAGCCGCCGTGCGCTCAGCTTGGGACAGGCTGCCCTCGCGCTGGGGCTACGTGGACAAAAGCGGGGAGATGGTCATCCCGGCGAGCTTCGACATGGCGGGCGAGTTTTTTCAGGGATACGCGGCGGTCTCGATGGCTGGCGTGCACGGGTTCATCGACGCCAAGGGCAAGTGGGTAATAGACGCGGGCTACGGCAGCGTCAGGCCATTCACAGAAGACCTCGCCTTCGTCAGCCTTTGGCGCGACGGCAGGGTCGGGGTCATCGACACCACAGGCGACTGGGTCGTGAGAGCGATTGTGGCCTACCAAAACCGCGTCTTTTCCGAGGGCCTGGCCTGCGTGGCCGTGGGTGGACTATGGGGCTACATCGACAGAGAGGGCGATTGGGTCGTCGAACCGGCATACAGCGCCGCGCTAAGCTTCTGCGATGGACGCGCAGCCGTGCGAAGAGGAAACAAGTGGGGATATATCGCCTCGTCCGGAGCGCGGGTCATCGACGCGGTGTTCGACCAGGCCGAGAGCTTCTCCGAGGGCTTCGCCGCCGTCTGCTACCGAGGGCAGTGGGGCTTCATCGACCGAGTCGGGGCGTGGGCTCTCGACCCGCTTTATTCCGAGGCTGGCTCCTTCTCCGAGGGGCTCGCGCCCGTACGGAGCGTGGACGGGCTTTGGGGCTTCGTCGGACGCGCCACCCCGCCCCTCTTTGACGCCACGTTCGACGAGGCGCGGGCTTTTTCGGACGGCTTAGCCCTAGTCGAGGCCGGCGGCAAAAAGTACTTCATAAACTCATCAGGCAAACAGGCGTTTGTCGCCGACTTCACGGACGCCCGCGACTTCTCGGAGGGACTGGCGCCGGCGCGCGGGCATGACAAAAAATGGGGCTTCATCGACACCAAAGGAGCCTGGGCAATGCCGCCCCGCTTCGACGACGTGGAGCCCTTCCATAACGGCCTCGCACGAGTTAAGATGAAAAAACGCACCGGCTACATCAACAAGAAAGGCGCGTGGCAGCGGCAGCCGCCCTCGAAGAAGGCAAAGAAGAAGAAGGCAGCCGCCCCAGAGATGTTGGACGAGGAACTCTCGAGCGGCCTGCGCATCTTCAAGAACCAGACTGGCGGCTGGGGCTACAAGGACTCCGCCGGGCTTGTAGTCATCGCTCCAGTGTTCGACGAGGCGCTGCCGTTTTCGGAGGGCAAGGCCGCTGTCGCGGTGAAAGGGCGCTGGTGGTACATCGCACCGCCGCGCATGTGATAGAATTCAGTCGAGGGGACAGCTTGTCCCCGACCCCATACCGGAGGTTGAAAAGATGGAAGTTCGTTTCTCGGCACGCGGGACGGAAATCGACGCGGCGCAGAAGAGCTACATGGAGAGCAAAATCTCCAAGCTGGAGAAGTTTTTCGGGAAGATTCTGGGCACCCAGATCGTCGTCAGCTTTCACAAGGGCAACTACAACGTCGAGACGACGGCGAACGCCAACGGCGTGATAATACGGGCCGAGCAGAACGCACGCGAAGTGCGCGCCGCGTTCGACGAGGCGCTGAAGAACCTTGAGCGCCAGATCAAGCGCCACAGCTCTTACCTAAAGGATAAGAGCCAGTTCAGCGGCAGCCCCGACTTCACCTTGGGCTTGACTAACTCCTTGGCTGACTCCTTGGGGTCGGCTGACTCCTTGGAGTCGTCTGACTTCGAGGATTCCACTGCGCCTGTCATCGCGAAGGTCAAGCAAGTCCCCATTCACCCGATGGACCCCAAGGAGGCCGTCATGCAGATGGAGCTGGTCGGCCACAGCTTTTTCGTCTTTCAAAATGCCGAGTCAGGCCGCGCCAGCGTAGTCTACAAACGCAAAAACGACACCTACGGCCTCCTCAACACCTAGCGAAGGACCCTGCACAGCGTGCTGATTGAGAGATACAAAACCGTGGTATCTACTCAGGTACGCGGGCATGAGCTCGGGCGTGCAGGCGCGGCTCGTGCGGTGGTTGTAGCGGACGAGCAGACGGGCGGCCGCGGTAGGCTGTCGCGCCGGTGGGAAAGCCCGCCGGGAAGCGGAATATACTTCTCCATCCTGTCGCGCCCCGCCCTGCCCTCCCGCTCCGTCCACCTGGTAAACATAGCCGCAGCCCTGGCCGTCGCGGAGGCCGTGCAGGAGCTGTCCGGCATATCGCTGATGCTCAAGTGGCCTAACGACCTCCTGCGCACCGCTCCGTCGGAGAATGGCGAGGGGGAAGACGCAGGCACGGGCGCAGGCGCAGGAAAAGTCTGCGGGATACTGTCTGAAAGCGTGTTCAGCGGGATCAAGCTTGACTACTGCGTGACCGGCATAGGAGTGAACCTCCGCACCCCCAAAGGGGAACAAGCCGGGGGCGCCCATCATCCCCAACTCAAGGGGGCGGCGTGGCTGGACTGCGACGATTGGGGACTGCCCAACCCCGGCGACGCGATCGTGTCGGCGACCGTGCGCTCGTTCTTCGCCATTATCGACGGAATGGAGCGCCACGGTACGTCGGGCATCATAGAGACCTACCGAAGGAAGTGCGCATCCATAGGGCGCATCGTGACGGCCACCACCGGCGACGAATCCGTAACCGGCCTCTGCACCGGCATAGGCAGCGACGGTGAGCTGATACTCGACACGCCGCTGGGGGAAAGGGCGTTCAACGTAGCCGACGTTGTACACGCCAGGCTGGGGGCATGACGCTCCTCTTGATCATATATGGTCGCTATGGTCGCTTTTTCCTCTAGAGCCGCGCCATCACTGGGCTAGCGGCAGCGACCATGGCTAGAAAACGGATGGTCGCTATGGTCGCTTGGGCGTCCCGTCTAGGTTCAGGCCGTCGCCTGCCATCCTCATGGGAGAAGTTGGGGGTATATATAGGTAGGGGGTGCCATCAGCGACC
>JAISUL010000032.1 GCA_031272145.1 Synergistaceae bacterium | reverse complement strand
ATCATTTACGTACATCACGTGAGCCCAGTGGCGGTGCGGCTTCGCGGGGATTTGATGTACGTATTTACGCGCCCCCCCCCTTACGGAGGGTCGCAGGCGAGCGCAGCGGGCTCGCGGGGGGTGAGGGACAGGAAATCAGGGAGAGAGCCCAGTTATGGCGCGGCTCTGGAGGAAAAAGCGACCATAGCGACCATAGATGTACCCCATACTGCGTCGGCGACGTCCTCCTTGTCGCCGGATGCCGTTATCTCCTTAGCCTCAGCCTCAGCCTCAGCCTCAGCCTCGCCCTCGCGGGAGTCGGCAAAAATTATCCTCACCGCGTTCGTGTCGCAGCCGAAGCCGGCGCCCGGCACCGATACGTCGTTTACAACTATCGCGTCTAGGTTCTTGCGCCGCATCTTCTCCTTTGCGTGGGAGACCGCGTCGTGGGTTTCAGCCGCGAAGCCGATTATTACCTGACCGGGGCGCTTGGCGGCGCCGACCTCCGCCGCTATGTCGGGGTTCTGCACCAGCTCTACCGTCATCTCAGAGCAGCCCTCCCGCTTGATCTTGCGGGACGCCATCTCTTTGACCCTGTAGTCACCCACCGCCGCGGCCTTGACCACGTAGTCAGACCAAGAGAGGCTGCTCATGACCGCGTCCCTCATCTGGACGGCGGAGACCACGTTCACTATTTCGAGCCCGTGAGTGCATCCCCTTTGCCTCTGCTCTCCCCCGCCCGGCCCTAGGACGACCCTTGCCTCAGCGCCCCTGTACCACGCCGTCCGCGCCATTGCTATGCCCATCTTGCCGCTGCTGGGGTTTGATATGAACCGCACCGGGTCTATGAACTCCCACGTCGGCCCAGCGGTCACCAGCACGTGTTTTCCCGCCATGTCCTTGTGCGGCGACAGGGCCAGGAATATCTCCTCCATTATCACGTCGGAGTCCGGAAGGCGTCCCTTGCCCTCGCCGCCGCACGCCAGCCTTCCGAAGTCAGGGTCTACCACCCTTATGCCAGCGTCACGCAGCGCCGTCAGGTTGCGCTGCGTCGCGGGGTTGTCCAGCATGCCGGAGTTCATCGCGGGAAACAGCACGACGGGCGCGCGCGTGGCCAGCGTGGCCGCCTCAACGATGCTGTCAGCCCGCCCGTGCGCTATCCCGAAGGCCGTGTCCGCCGTGCAGGGCGCGACCACCACGACTTCAGCCCACTTGGCGAGGGATATGTGAGGAATCTCGAAGCCCAGCGACGCGCTTAGGAAGTCCCCCTGCCGCCACGTCCTTCGCCCAGACAGAGTGGACAGCGCGAGGGGGCTTACCAGAGCCTCCGCCGCCTCCGTCAGGACTACCTCCACCTCGCAGTCAAGCTTTCGCAGGCGGCTGACGAGGTCGGGGATTTTATATGCCGCTATGCCCCCCGTCACGCACACTAGCACCCTGCGGCCACGCTTCCAGGCTAGCATGTCAGACCGTCTCCTGAGGCGAGTCGAGGAAGAGCGAGTCGGCGATCTCCTCCACGCGCTGCTCCGTGCGCTGCGCCCTTTCCCTTGCCTCCCTTGCTTCCCTCGCCTCCCTCGCCTCCGTGGACACTGGGCGCGGCGCTGCCGCCGGTGCGATCCGGCTCTCCGCCGCCCAGTCCTCGGGCGTTTGCCCATTGTCCACGCCGAGGAGGGCTGTGGTGAGGTACTTCTCGTTCTCCGGCGCGCCCTTGTTGGCGAGGCCGTGCTCGCTGAGCCACCTTGCCCTCGACGCAACCAAGATGGTTATCCTATATTTGTTGTCGATGCCGAACCTGTGTTCCAGGCCGTCCATGTCGTAAAACTTCATTTTTCCCTCCGATAGCTGAGTATCACCTCGCGCAGTTCTTTCGAGGCGTCCTCAAGGACGTTGTTGACTATGACGTGGTCGTATTCCGCGGCGTGCTGCACCTCTTTTTTTGCGTTTTCGAGGCGCGTGGCTATGCTCTGCTCCGAGTCGGTTCCGCGGCGGCGCAGCCGTTGGCCGAGCACGTCCATCGACGGGGGCATCACGAATATCAGCACGCTGTCCGGCTTCGTGGCGTGCACGCTGCTGGCCCCCTGCACGTCTATCTCCAGGAGCACGTCCTTTCCGGCCGCCGTGTTTCGCTCGACGTCCCCGCGCAGGGTGCCGTAGTACTCCCCGTGGACGACCGCGTACTCCAAGAAAAGCCCGCGCCTCACCTTGTCGAGGAAGTCCTCCCTCGTGACGAAGCGGTAGTCCACCCCGTCGCGCTCCCCGTCGCGCGGCGCGCGCGTCGTGCACGACACGGAGTACTCCAGCCCGCCTATGTCCGAGATGGACTGCCTGAGCGTCCCCTTCCCGACCCCGCTCGGCCCGGCCAGGACGAAAAGCCGTCCCCTGGGGGGCGTTTTTCCCATGCCCCCCATGCTCCCCATGCTCCCCGCGCTCCCCGTTTTCCCCGTTTTCCCCGTTTTCCCCGGCCCCCTCCCCACCCTGCCGTCGCTGGCGTGTTTGTTTGTTCAATCCACGCGCCCCATATTTATTTCAATCCACGCGCCCCATAAGGACGCGACCCCTTGGCTCAGTGAATGATATAATCAAACCGGCGTGTTGTGCAACTTAGAAAACAGGGTTTTGGAGGTCGAAAGAATGCAGGACGTTTACGGGCTCGTGCTGGCGGGAGGGAGCGGCGTCCGCCTGTGGCCGCGCTCGCGCGAGGAGCTCCCGAAGCAGTTTCTCTCCCTGACCGGCGGGGCTGGCGGCAGCAAGACCATGCTGCAGGCCACGCTGTCGCGGATGCTCATGGTGGTGCCGAGCGAGCGCCTTCACGCCGTGGCCGGGGCGAGGTGGCGAAGCCTAATCCTGCACCAGGCGGCGGCGGAGCCGGACTTCCTCATCGAGGAGCCAGCCGCGCGGAACACGGCTCCGGCGATACTGCTGGGCTGCTGCGCGCTCCTGCGGGACGGCGCCGATGGGCGCGACGTCGTGGTGGTCACGCCGAGCGACCACATGGTGCGCGACGCGGCGGCGTTTCGCGACGCGGTAAATCTGGCCGTGTCGACCGCTCGCGGCGGCTGCATGGTGACTCTGGGGGTCAAGCCCGACCGCCCTGAGACCGGATTTGGGTACATGAAGCGGGGACGCCCGCTTGAAAACGGCTCGTTCGAGGTCGAGCGCTTCGTGGAGAAGCCGGACGAGGCCACGGCAGCCGAGTACGTCGCGAGCGGTGGGTACTTCTGGAACGGCGGCATCTTCGTGTTCACGCTGGACACGCTGTACCGCGAGCTTGAGCGCACCTGCCCCGCGCTGGCGTTTCGGGACTACGACGCCATGGTTGGCGCGTTTGCTGACCTGCCGTCCATCTCGTTCGACAACGCCGTGATGGAGGGTGCGGAGCGGGTGGCGGCGGTGGAGCTCGACGCCGGGTGGTCTGACGTCGGCTCGTGGGACTCGCTCTACGACGTGATGGACAAGGACGAGGCCGGCAACGCCCTCACCGGCGACGTGACGAGCCTAGGGAGCCGCGGCTGCCTCGTGGACTCGCGCGACCGCCTGACGGCCCTGCTGGACGTGGACGGCCTGATCGTGGTGGACTCGCCCGACGCGCTGTTCATAGCCAGTCGCGGCTCGTCGCAGAAGGTGCGCGACGTGGTGGAGGCGCTGCGCGGGCGCAGGGAGGCGGTGCAGGCCTCCGAGAGCGCGAGGCCGTGGGGCGTGTACAAGGTGCTTTGCGAGGAGGAGCGGTTCAAGATCAAGCGCATCGTCATAGCCCCCG
>JAISUL010000073.1 GCA_031272145.1 Synergistaceae bacterium | reverse complement strand
CGCCGGCAATGCCTGCAATCAGGCGCTTGGCCACGGCGCAGCCGGCCTCTGCCTCGGCGGAGGTCGCGGACTTGCCCGTGCCTATTGCCCAGACTGGCTCGTAGGCGTAGATGGCCTTGGCAAGGGGGGCGCCGATAAACGCAAGCGCGTTGAGCTGCCTCGTCAGCACCTCGTCTGTCTTGCCTGCCTCGCGCTCGGCCAAGGTCTCGCCGTAGCATATGACAGGGATAATAAATCCGGCCTCGACGCAGGCGGCGGCCTTCTTGGCCACGAGCTCGTCGCTCTCGCCGAAGATGATGCGCCTCTCGCTGTGCCCGATTATCACGTGGGTGCAGCCTGCCTCCTTCAGCATGGGCAGGGAGATCTCGCCGGTGAACGCGCCGCCGGGCTCGAAGTAGACGTTCTGGGCGCCAATGTAGGGCGCGACGCTCTTGTCCTTGGCGCCTACGCAGGCCCTGGCGACGGCAATGGACATGAAGGGCGGGAAGAACGCTATTTCAAGCTCCCCCTTCTTGATAGCCTCAGCAAGCGGGGAGAGAGGCGGCTCCTTGACCTTTTTCCCTGCCGCTGCGCCTGCCCCCTTGCCCTTGGCCTTCGGATCGGGGGCTGGCGCCGGGGCGGGAAAATCCTTCGAGTACTCGCGGAAGTACTTCCCGGTCTCGCCGGTCGTCATGTTCATCTTCCAGTTGCCGTAGAGGTAAATTTTCTTCATGGCGTGACTACCTCCGGGGTTAGTCGATCCGGAGCGGGTCCATGCCGGGCATGGGCTTGCCGCTGCAGTACTCGAGCGTGGCGCCGCCGCCGGTCGAAATCCACGAGACCTTGTCCGCAAAGCCGAACTTGCGCACCGCCGAAGCCGTGTCGCCTCCGCCTATGACCGATATGGCACCCCATGACGTGGCCTTGGCCACGGCCTCGCAAAGGGCCTTCGTGCCCTCAGCGAACATGGGGTTCTCGAACACCCCCATAGGCCCGTTCCACAGGATCGACTTAGCGCTAAGTATGGACTTGGTGAAGAGCTCGATGGTCTTGGGGCCGATGTCGAGGCCCATCTTGTCGTCCGGCACGTCGTCGGAGACGGAGGACGTGGTCGCGTTGGGCCCGTCGGCCACGACGCTGTCGAGCGGCAGGTACACCTTGGCGCCGGCCGTCCTGGCGCTGTCCATGATGTCACGCGCGAAGACGTACCTGTCCTCCTCGCGGAGGGACTTCCCTATGGCGCGCCGGTCGGTCTTCAAGAACGTGTAGGCCATCCCCCCGCCGATCAAGACCGTGTTGGCCAGGTCGGAGAGGAACTTTACAACTCCGATCTTATCCGACACCTTGGCCCCGCCGAAGATCAGCACGTAGGGTATGTGGGGCTTTTCGCAGACTATGCCGAGCATCTCGCCCTCTTTGACGAGCAGGTTCCCGGCGAACGAGGGCAGCACGGACATGATGCCGTTCGTCGTCACGTCCGCTCTGTGGGCCGCGCTGAAGGCGTCCATCACGAAGACCTCGAACGGGCGCGCCATCAGCTTGGCGAAGTCCGGGTCGTTCTTCTGCTCCTCGGGGTGGAAGCGCGAGTTCTCCAGCAGGAGCAGATCGCCCTGGGGCAGCGAGTTCATGGCGTCCGTCACCTTGTCTCCCACGCAGTCGTCCACGAAGTGCACCTTCTTGCCGTAGACCCTCTCGACGTCGCCTACCAGCTGTCCAAGCGACATCTCAGGCACGACGTGGCCGTCTGGGCGCCCGAAGTGCGACACCAGCGCGACGTGGGCTCCGGCGCCGAGCAGCCTCTCTATGGTCGGGGCGTGGGCGCGGATGCGCAGGTCGTCCTGAACCTTGCCGTCCCTGAACGGCACGTTGAAGTCGACGCGGAGGAGCGTCTTCTTTCCCGCCACGTCGGCGGGCGCGAACGTCTTAAGTTTCATGCCAAAGTCCTCCCTTATATGTAATGGAGCTTGAACTACGAATGAAGCTTCTTGAGCAGCCATGCCATGTTGGTGCCGAGGCTGCGCATCGTCCCTATGCCCTCCTCGTCGCGCTCGACGTCGCCGGGTGCCAGGCCGAAGAGCACGTTCCAGTAGCTGGAGCATGGAACCACCATCTGCGTTATTCCGAAGAACGTCATGAGGGCGTTGTAGGTCTGCATCGCGCCGCCGCGCCTGGCCACCGTGATGGGTGCGCCCACCTTGCGGCGCAGCAGGCCTCCGCAGGAGAAGCCCAGGCGGTCGATGAACGCCTTCATCTCCACCGTGACGTTGCCGAAGTAGGTCGGCGAGGCCAAAATGATGCCGTCGGCCTCCTTCGCCGCCTCGATCCAGTCATTCACCGGGTCGTCCTCGATGGCGCAGCGCATCAGCTTCTTGGTGCGGCACTGCCCGCAGGAGAGGCAGCCGCGCACCTTGTTGCCCCCGATGCGCACCTCCTGCGTCTCGATGCCCTCCTCCCGCAGGACAGCGAAGACCATCCCGATCGCGCGGGAGGTGTTGCCGTCCTTCCTTGGGCTGCCGTTGAACGCCGTGACCTTTATCATCTAGTACTCCTCCTCCATCTTGTAGGCGTCGTCCCAGAAGTGGTACTCGAAGCGCGACGCCGTCATGAATGCCTTAACCATTCTATCCCTTTCGGGCTGGCCTGCCTCATCTGCAACCTCGTCTGTCAGGCCGACGAACCCGTCCACGATGTCGGAGAACTCCTTGTCCGCGTAGGTGTCTATCCAGTCGGAGTACGGATTATTCTTTGCCTGCTCCGCCTGCTGCACTATGTGAAGCCCGACCTCGCGGTATATCCAGAAGCACGGCGTGAGGGCCGCCATCGCCTCGCCCACTCCGCCCGACGCTGCCTTGGCCAGAAGGTAGGACGTGTAGCCGATGCAGGCGGGCGTCTTGCGGGCGTCCGTGAGCTTGGTGCTTATGCCGTACCTCGTGAAATACCCGGCGTGCATCTCACGCTCGACCACCAGGCACATCTTCGACGCCTCGAGTATGCGCTCGATGTGCGACTCCCTGGCTCGTCCCGCCGTGATGGCGAGAGCGTGGGAGAAGTCTATGAGGTAGAGCCAGTCCTGCCGGATGAAGACCTTGAACCGCTCTGGCGAGAGCGTCCCGGCGGCCAGCTCCGTGATGAATGGATGCCCGTATATCCTGCCGAGGAGCGGCTGGACATCTCGGAACACCGACGTGGAAAATTTTTCGCCCAAAGTCAACGCCTCCGAAGGGGTCTAATGCCCCAAAAAGATTTATAGTATCATTATATAGTTTAACCCCAAGGGGGAGTTGTAGTGATCTATTCGTCGGAAATTGAACGCATGTGTCCCGTCGCGAAGGGGGCTTACCACGGCCCGGCCCCGATCCCTGAGGAGGGGAAGTGGGTTCAGGTCAAGGAGAACGGGGACATCAGCGGCCTCACCCACGGCGTCGGCTGGTGCGCCCCGCAGCAGGGCGGCTGCAAGCTCACGCTGAACGTCAAGGCCGGGGTCGTCGAGGAGGCCCTCATAGAGACGATAGGCTGCTCGGGCATGACCCACTCGGCTGCGATGGCCGCGGAGATCCTGCCTGGCAAGACCCTGCTGGAGGCCCTCAACACCGACCTCGTCTGCGACGCCATAAACGTGGCGATGAGGGAGCTCTTCCTTCAGATAGCCTACGGGCGCAGCCAGACGGCCTTCTCCGAGGGCGGCCTGCCCATAGGAGCGGGACTCGAGGACCTGGGCAAGACGCTGCGCAGCCAGATCGGGACGATGTACGGCACGAGGGCCAAGGGCGTCCGCTACCTTGAGATGACCGAGGGGTACGTGACGCGGCTCGCCCTCGACAAGGACAGCCTCGTCATAGGTTACGAGTTCGTCAACCTCGGCAAGGTTATGAGCGCCGTCAAGAAGGGCGAGGACGCGAACAAGGCGATAAAGGACGCGACCTCCTCCTACGGGCGCTTTTCCCCCGAGGCGGGCGCGGTCAAGTACATCGACCCCCGCGCGGAGTAGGAGGGCTGAACATGAGCGTGCAGTTCGAGAGTTACGAGAGGCGCATAGGCAAGATAAACTCGGTGCTGAGCGAGTACGGCATAGCCGGGCTTGAGGACGCCGAGAGGATATGCGTGGACAAGGGCTTCTCCCCCATAAAGATCGTGAGGGAGATCCAGCCGATAGCCTTCGAGAACGCCGGCTGGGCTTACACGGCCGGGGCTGCCATAGCCCTGAAAAAGGGCTGCCGGAACGCGGCGGACGCGGCCGAGGCGATAGGGATAGGGCTTCAGTCCTTCTGCATCCCGGGCTCCGTGGCCGACGACCGCAAGGTGGGCCTCGGGCACGGCAACCTCGCGGCTATGCTGCTGCGCGACGAGACGAAGTGCTTCGCGTTCCTGGCGGGGCACGAGTCGTTCGCGGCGGCGGAGGGCGCGATAGGCATCGTGCGCAACGCGAACAAGAGCCGGAATGCCCCGCTCCGGGTCATACTCAACGGCCTCGGCAAGGACGCGGCTCAGATAATATCGCGGATAAACGGCTTCACCTACGTCCAGACCCAGTTCGAC
Source organism: Synergistaceae bacterium (assembly GCA_031272145.1). Lineage (GTDB taxonomy): Bacteria > Synergistota > Synergistia > Synergistales > Aminobacteriaceae > JAISUL01. Next base: position 19,832 of record JAISUL010000073.1, on the reverse strand, counting down.
TACGCGGCCGGCAAGGTGAACGTGGTGCGCGAGATAGCCTACTCCGACGGCGAGAAGAAGAGCGTGCGCTGCTACGGCGCCGACGACGTCAGAGAGGGCGTCGCGATAATGCATCTGGAGGGAGTGGACGTGTCCATAACGGGCAACTCCACGAACCCGACGCGCTTCCAGCACCCCGTCGCAGGCACTTACAAGAAGGAGTGCGTGGAGGCCGGCAAGAAGTACTTCTCGGTGGCGTCGGGCGGCGGCACGGGGCGCACCCTGCACCCGGACAACATGGCGGCAGGGCCGGCGTCCTACGGCATGACGGACACCATGGGGCGCATGCACTCGGACGCGCAGTTCGCCGGCTCGAGCTCCGTCCCAGCCCACGTTGAGATGATGGGCTTCCTCGGCATGGGCAACAACCCGATGGTCGGAGCGACCGTCGCGGTCGCCGTGGCGGTGGAACAGGGGGTTAACCAACCCCAAGGCGCATAGGGGGGCTTTCTACTTTATTATGAACATGGTTTACAACTTCGCGGCGGGGCCGGCGGTCCTGCCGCGGGAGGTCTTGCTCCGCGCCCAGAGGGAGTTCCTGAACTTTCGGGGCACGGGCATGTCGATAACGGAGACCAGCCACAGGTCGAAGGAGTTCCTCAGCGTGATAGAGGGAGCGGAAAAGCTCCTCAGATCGCTGATGGGCATCCCGGACTCGTACTGCGTGCTGTTCCTTCAGGGCGGCGCCACCACGCAGTTCTCGATGGTGCCGATGAACCTCATGCGCAGTAAAAAGGCGGACTACGTCGTCACAGGCCTCTTCGCGGGCAAGGCGGCCAAGGAGGCGGAGAAGTTCGGCGACGTGGCGATCGCTGCGTCGTCCGCCGACAGGAACTTCTCCTACATCCCGCGGCTCGAACCCGGCATGTTCCGCAGCTCCGCCGACTACGTACACATCACGTCCAACAACACGGTCTACGGCACGCGCTTCACCTCGTTCCCAGACACGGAGGCGCCGCTCGTCGCGGACATGAGCTCCAACATATGCTCGGAGGCCATCGACGTGCGGCGCTTCGGGCTCATCTACGCCGGGGCGCAGAAAAACCTCGGCCCCTCCGGCCTGTGCGTCGTGATAGTCCGCCGTGGCCTCCTCGGCTTCGCCCCTCCGTCCACGCCGGCCATGATGGATTATAAAGTGCACGCCGAGAACGGGTCGATGTTCAACACCCCGGCGACGTTCGCGGTCTACATGGCCGGGCTGGTGTTCGAGTGGATGGCGGAGCGCGGAGGAATTGCGGTGATAGAGAAGGCCAACCGCGAGAAGGCGGCACTGCTTTACGACGCCCTCTCCGGCTCGGCTTTCTACACCACCACGGCGGAGCCGGAGTTCAGGTCTCTGATGAACGTCACGTTCACCCTCCCCACTCAGGAGCTCACAGACGAGTTCGTGGCGGCGGCGGCATCCGAGGGGCTCGTCAACCTGAGGGGGCACAGGGCGGTCGGCGGCATCAGGGCCAGCCTGTACAACGCCATGCCCATAGAGGGCGCGGCTGCACTGGCCAGCTTCATAAAGCGCTTCGAGGCGAAAAAATGTTCAACGTGCTCTGCCTGAACAAGATAGCCAGAGAGGGCATAGCCGAGCTCCCGCCGCGCTCGTTCTCGTTCTCGGAGGGCATGCCCCCCAACGGGATACTCGTCCGGAGCGCGCCGCTTCTCGACATGCCGCTGAACCCGGAGCTGCTGGCCATAGCGAGAGCAGGGGCAGGTGTGAACAACATCCCCGTGGCGCGCTGCTCTGAGGCGGGCATAGCCGTGTTCAACACGCCCGGCGCAAACGCAAACGCCGTCAAGGAGCTCACCATAGCGGGGCTCCTGCTCTCGTCGCGCCGGATAGTCGAGGGAATAAACTGGATCAGGGGCGCGTCTCTCTCCGCTGAGGAGGTCGAGAGCGGCAAGGAGCGGTTTGCAGGACCGGAGCTCGCAGGCAAGAAGATCGGAGTAGTAGGGCTTGGGGCTGTGGGAGTGCTCGTGGCCAACGCGTGCGACGCACTCGGCATGAACGTGACCGGCTACGACCCCTACGTGACGGTCGAGGCAGCATGGTCACTGTCGCGCGGCGTCAAGAGGGCCAGAGGCGAGGGCGACGTGATGGCAGGCAGCGACTACGTGACGCTCCACGTCCCGCTGAACGACTCCACCAAGGGCTTCGTGGGTGAGAGGGTTCTGTCGCTCATGAAAAAGGGAGCGCGCCTGCTCAACTTCTCCAGGGGCGGAGTGGTGGACGACGCGGCTGTCATCGCGGCGCTGAAAAGCGGGCGGCTCTCGCGCTACGTGACGGACTTCCCATCTACCGCTTTCGCCGGGGTCGACGGAGTGCTGGCCATGCCGCACCTCGGGGCGTCCACGCCGGAGGCGGAGGTGAACTGCGCCGTGGCCGCCGCGCGGAGGCTGCGCGACTACATGGAGAACGGCTGCGTCAAGAACTCGGTGAACCTCCCGGACTGCGACATGGGGGCTGTGAACGGCATGACGAGGATAACCGTGTTCAACCGCAACGTCCCGAACGTGGTGGGCCCCATCACGAGCGCCCTGGCCGCAGCCGGAGCCAACATAGCCCACATGCTGAACCGCAGCAAGGGCGAGTACGCGTACAACATCATCGACGTGGACGGCCCGCTGCCGCTCGCGACGCTGCGCGAGATCGAGGGCTTAGCGGGCGTTATAAGGGCGAGGCTGCTAAATAATCCGACTGGGGGAGACGCGAAATAGCCGCCTTCGTGTTCGACTTCGACTCGACTCTGGTCACCATCGAGACGCTGGACACGCTGATCAAGCGCAGCCTGACCGGCCCGGATGGAGGGCGCAAACGGCGCCTCATAGACGGCATAACTCTGAAGGCCATGAACGGCGAGATGGACTTCAACGAGTCAATCACGACGCGCCTGCGCATCTCCGAGGTTAGAGCGGAGCACTTCGCGGCCATGGCGTCGGAGATAGCCGAGTTCATCACGCCGGGCATTGAGGACGTTGTAGATCTTCTGCGGCGATCGGACGCTGCGCTCTTCATCGTCAGCGGCGGGTTCGACGAGATAATCGCGCCCGTTGCCGATCGCCTCGGCGTTCCGCTGGAGAACTGCTTCGCGAACCGCTACATCGCGGACGCCGACGGCAACGTCACAGGCCTGTGCGACGGCCCCCTCACGCGCGAAGGGGGCAAGACCGAGGTGGTCAAGGCGATCCGCGGCAAAACGGACGGGCCCGTCGTTATGCTCGGCGACGGGATGTCCGACTACCGCGTCTTCGCCGACGGGGCGGCGGACTTCTTCGTGGGCTGCGGGTTCAGCGCCGTGAGGCCCAACGTGCTGGCGTCATGCGGCGTTAAACGCGACAGGTCGGCGTTCGTCCGCACGACAGTAGAGCTGCTGGAGTTATTGCACGCCGACTGGTGCTAAAGGGGAGGTGTTTTAATGATCGCTTACGTCGTGCGGCGGCTGCTTGGCATGGTTCCGTCGCTGCTTTTGGCCTCCGTCATCGTGTTCTCGTTCATTCATATGATACCGGGCGACCCTGCCCAGATGATGCTCGGCGACCTCGCGACGCCGGAGCAGGTGGCTGCCCTGCGCGAGTCGATGGGGCTCGACCGGCCTGTGTACGTGCAGTACGCCCTGTGGCTCGGAGGGGTGGTCAGGGGCGACCTGGGGAACTCCATCTTCTTCCACCAGCCGGTCAGCGAGGTCATCCTCGACAGGGCGGAGACGAGCCTGTTCCTGGCCGTCATGTCCATAGTGCTCGTCATAGCCATCGGCATCCCGGTGGGGGTAATCTCCGCCGTGAGGCACAACAGCGGGCTCGACCAGTGCGTATCGGCTGCGTCGATGTTCTTCGCCTCTATCCCCACGTTCTGGCTCGGCCTGAACTTCATGGCGCTCTTCTCGGTCGCTCTGGGGTGGTTTCCCACGTCGGGCTTCCCGTCCGTGCTGAAGTCCGGGGACTGGAGTAACTTGCGCTACCTGGTGCTGCCGGCTGTGACTCTGGCTGCGCCGAACAGCGCCCTCATAGTCCGCCTGACCCGCGCCGGGATGCTCGACATAGCGAACGCCGACTACGTGCGGACAGCAAGGGCAAAGGGGCTGTCGGACTTCACAGTCAACGTCCGCCACGTGTTCCGGAACTCGCTCATCGCGGTCGTGTCAGCGCTCGGCTTCACGTTCGTTGCCCTCGTCGCTGGGACGGTCGTCACCGAGACGGTCTTCTCCCTGCCAGGCGTCGGGCGCCTCGTGGTCGAGTCGCTTCTGCGCCGCGACTACCCGACCATACAGGGGATAATCCTAGTCGTCGCCTTCCTCTATATGTTCATAAACCTGCTGGTCGACCTCTCGTTCGCCCTGCTCGACCCGCGGATTAGGTACAGTTAGGCGGTGAGGGCATGAGATTTCTGTTCAGGCGCTGGACGGCGCTTTTGGGGTTCCTGTTTATCGCAGTCCTCCTTATCACTGCCGCTGCGGCTCCGGTTATAACTCCGGTCTCGCCTCAGGCCATGAACCCGGCGGAGAAGCTGAGCCCGCCGAGCGGCCTGTACCGATTCGGCACGGACAACTTCGGGCGCGACGTGTTCAGCCGCGTCGTGCACGGAGCTAGAACTAGCCTCATCGGAGGCGGCGGGGTGGTGCTGTTCGCGACGGCGCTCGGCGTGCTGGCCGGGGCGGCTGCGGGGTACTTCCGGAGGATTGAGCCTTACCTTATGAGGCTGATAGACGTCATGATGGCCTTCCCGCCGCTGCTCCTGGCGCTCGTGCTCGTGTCGATACTGGGGCGGGGGATGCTCAACGTCGTGGTCGCTGTCGGGGTAACGTACCTTACAAGAACGGCCCGCGTGGTCTACGCCCTGACGCTGCGAATCCGCGAGGAGCCCTACATCGAGGCGGCGGTCGCTGGGGGCGTATCTCAGGCCGCGATAATCGCGCGCCACGTCCTGCCTAACATGCTGTCGCCGATTATAGTTCAGGCGACGTTCACCTTTGCGTTTTCCCTGCTCGACCTGGCGGCGCTGGACTTTCTGGGCCTCGGCATCCCTCCCGCCATACCGAGCTGGGGCAACATGCTCAGCGAGGGGCGGCTCTACCTGACCCGCGCGCCTTGGCTGCTGCTCTTCCCAGGGGCATGCATCGTGCTGACCGTGCTGTCGTTCAACATCGCCGGCGACGCCCTGAGGGACCGGCTCGACCCGCGCCTCAGCCGAAGCGTCGAGGGGGTGTGAACAGGGTGAACTCTCTTCTCTCGATAGAAGACCTGCGAGTGTCCATACGCGGCCTATTTCCCGGAACCGACAGGATTTACCCCGTCGACGGAGTCAGCCTGACCGTGGCATCTGGCGAGACCCTTGGCCTGGTGGGGGAGTCGGGCTGCGGCAAGTCCATGACATCTATGGCGATTATGGGGCTGCTGCCCAGGCCGGGCGGGCGGGTCGAGCGCGGCAGGATCGTGTTCCGCGGGCAAGACCTTGCCGGCGAGGACATGCTAAAAATCCGCGGGCGCGACATATCGATGATATTTCAGGACCCTATGACCTCGCTAAACCCGGTCTACACGGTGGGCGAGCAGATAGTCGAGGCGATACGCGCCCATGAGCCGGGCGCCAGCCGCGGCGAAACTAGGGCGCGGGTCGTGTCCATGCTGGGCAAGGTCGGGATTCCGAGCCCGGAGAAGCGCTTCGACGCCTACCCCCACCTTTTGAGCGGCGGGATGAGGCAGAGGGTCATGATAGCGATGGCACTGATTCTGCACCCGGGCCTGCTCATAGCCGACGAGCCGACGACGGCGCTGGACGTCACGATCCAGGCGCAGATACTGTACCTCATGGCCGACCTCCGGCGCGAAATGGGCATGTCCGTGCTGCTGATAACCCATAATATGGGCCTCGTGGCCGAGAACGCCGACAGAGTGGCGGTCATGTACGCCGGGCGCATCGTCGAGCAGGCGCCGACCAGCGAGCTGTTCAGAGCCCCGTCGCACCCGTACACAAGGGGCCTGCTGGACTCCATCCCCCGCATGACGGATCAGGGGGCATTAGACCCTGACGGACGCCTCAACGCCATCCCTGGCATGGTGCCGCCGCTCTACGCGCTGCCCGGCGGCTGCAAGTTCGCCCCGCGCTGCCAGAGCAGGACGGAGCGCTGCGACTCCGAGGAGCCAAAATTGTTCGGCTTGGCCAATGGGCACTCGGTGAGGTGCTGGCTGTTTGCTGATGGAGGTGATCGCCGTGTCTGACGTGCTCTTGAGCGTTGCCGGATTAAGAAAATATTTCCCGATAAAAGGCGGGCTGCTTCGGCGGACCGTGAACCACGTCAAGGCCGTGGACGACGTGTCGTTTTCACTGCGCGAGGGGGAGACGCTCGGCCTCGTCGGGGAGTCGGGCTGCGGCAAGTCCACCACGGGCAAGGTCATACTTCGCCTGCTGCAGGCCGACTCGGGGAGCGTGACATTCCGCGGCGCAGACCTCCTGTCGCTGAAGGGAGAGGCGTTAAGGCGGGCGCGCGCTGGCTTTCAGATGATCTTTCAAGACCCCTACGCGTCGCTCGACCCTCACATGACGATCGAGAGCATAGTCGGCGAGCCCCTGACGGCGCGCGGCATCGGCGGCTCGGAGCGCAGGCGGCGCGTCGCCGAGGTGCTTGAGGCTGTCGGGCTCGACTCTTCCTGCCGGTCGCGCTTCCCGTTCGAGTTCAGCGGAGGACAGAGGCAGAGGGTCGGGATAGCACGGGCATTGGCGCCGGAGCCGTCGCTCATCGTTGCGGACGAGCCTGTGTCGGCCTTGGACGTGTCGGTTCAGGCCCAGGTGCTCAACCTGATGGTGGAGGCGCGCAAGCGCTTCGGCCTGTCGTACCTGTTCATATCGCACGACTTGAGCGTGGTGCGGTATATAAGCAACAGGGTGGCTGTGATGTACCTAGGGCGAATCGTCGAGATCGGAGAGGTGGGAGTTGGCCCATCTGACTTTTTTACTACTCCTCTTCATCCGTACTCGCGGGCGCTTTTGGCGTCCGTGCCGGAGCCTGACCCGTTTCGGCACCGCACGCGCGTTGTGCTGCCCGGCGACGTGCCGAGCCAAATCGATCCGCCCTCAGGCTGCTCGTTTCACCCGCGCTGCGCCGCAGCCGAGAGGATATGCTCCGAGGAGACCCCGCCGCTGAGGGAGCACGGACGCGGGCACTGGGTTGCCTGCCATCTAGCATAAAAACAAGGGAGGTCATGGACATGGAAAAGACGGGATTTACTAATAATACCAGCCCCTACTCGAACCTCGCGGCACTGATCGACGCTGGGCAGCACCGCGAGCTCAGGGAGGCCACGGCCCGCGCCAACGCCATCGACATAGCCGACGAGATGGAGGCGCTGGACGAACGGCAACGGGTAGTCCTGTTTCGTTCCCTGTCCAAGGACAAGGCCACGGTCGTCTTCTCCTACCTTTCGCAGGAGGCTAGGGAGAACCTGATCAAGATACTGACCGACCCGGAGCTTGCGCGCATAATCAACGACCTGTTTCTTGACGACGCCGCGGACTTCGTCGAGGAAATGCCGGCGGACGTGGTAAAGCGCCTCCTGAGGAACGCCTCGGACGACACGCGCAAGCAGATAAACCAGCTCCTCCAGTACCACGAGGACTCCGCCGGAAGCATAATGACGACGGAGTACGTCGACCTCAAGGAGGAGATGACCGTGGAGGCCGCCTTCCGGCGCATACGCGAGGTGGGCATGGACAAGGAGACCATATACACGTGCTACGTCACGGACTCGGAGCGGATTCTGAACGGGGTCGTGACGGTGCGCGCGCTGCTCCTGGCCCGCATGGAGGACAAGATAGGCGACATAATGACGCCCAACGTGATATGCGTAACGACCGGCGACGACCGCGAGCGGGTGGCCGAGCTCTTCCGCAAGTACGACATAATAGCACTGCCCGTGGTCGACGCCGAGCGCCGACTGGTCGGCATAATCACGGTCGACGACGCCATGGACGTCATTCAGGAGGAGAACACCGAGGACTTCCAGCTGATGGCCGCCATGTCCCCCTCGGACGACCCCTACCTCTCCACCCGCGTGCTGGTCTTGGCGAGGAAGCGCATACTGTGGCTTCTGGTCTTGATGGTCAGCGCGTTTTTCACCGGCGGGATAATAACGCACTACGAGTCCCTCTTCGCGGCCTTCCCCGCCCTGATAGCGGCCATCCCGATGCTGATGGACACGGGCGGCAACGCCGGCTCGCAGTCCTCGACCCTGATCATACGCGGCCTGGCCGTAGGCGAGATAAGCCTGGCCGACTGGCCCGCGATATTCTGGAAGGAGTTCCGAGTGAGCCTCCTGGTGGGAGTGTTCCTAGGCTGCATAAACGTGGTCTACAAGTGGGCGCTGAGCGGAAACTTCATACTGGGCCTGACCGTGGGCATGGCGCTCTTCGTGACTGTTGTGTTCGCCAAACTGGTAGGAGGAATGCTCCCCCTGCTGGCCAAAGCCATGAGGCTAGACCCAGCCCTGATGGCCGCCCCGATAGTGACGACCATCGTGGACGCCGGGTGCCTGCTGTTTTATTTTAGAACCGCCGAGATGGTGATGAGGATTTAGAGTGGTGAGAATTCCGAAGGCATACCTCGACACCAGCGTGTTCAACTTTGTGTTCGACGACAGCGATCCGTGTAGGAGGTTGGACACGCTGAAATTTTTCGAGAGAATAAAGGAGGGGAGGTACGCGCCCTGCACGTCGAGATACGCCATCGACGAACTGTCCCGCGCTCCCTCGCCTAAAAGAGAGCTTATGCTGGCTCTGCCTGGCGAATATGGCATGGAGGTCTTTCCTGCCGACGCCGAGGCCGAAAGGCTCGCTGATGTGTATATCGCTAGGGGGATCATTCCGCCGAGGTTTTTGATCGACGCGTGTCACATCGCGATAGCGGCGATCAATGGAGTGGATTTCATAGTAAGTCTGAATTTCAGACACGTCGTAAAACGCAAGACCATCGAAATGACAGAGATGGTCAACTACATAGAGGGCTATAAGAAGGTAGGGATTTACTCCCCAGCGGAGGTTATCGAGGATGAGTGAACTCGAAAAGTACATGAACGACCCATACGTCGCCGACGAGCCAATGCCGATGCGCATGGTTCACGCCATCCGGTTTATGCTTATGGACGAGATGAAGGACATGACGCCTGAGGCACGCGTTGAGTTGATCAACAAACGGACGGAGGCACTGGTGCGCCCGACCCCCTAAAAAAACGGCAGGTATATCCGTATATGCGTCAGGGTCTTCAGGCCGGCGTCGGCCTTGCCGGTTACCTCGGGCATGAGCTGCCACGGGGCGCCGTCGATGCGAGCGAGGACTAGGGGTTTTCTGCCGTAAGTGCTCCAGACGCTGCCTAGGGAGTCGCCTAGCTGGGAGCCGGGAAGCAGGGTTCCCTCGAAAAGCGGCGGCGTGCCCTCCAGGGGCGGGGCGCCGGGGAGAGGGGCAACTATCATCCACTGCGTGGCTGTCCAGGCGCCGGCCATCTCCTTGGACGTTGCAGCGTGGGTCAGAGGCATTATCTGGAAGCCGCCTACCTTGCCCCTCGGCGAGACGGACACGTCTATCACGCCGCTGTGCGACGCTCGTATCCGGCCCACGGTCTGGAACTCACCCCCGCCGAAGCGTCCTACGCCGCGCACGGGGCGAACCACGCGGGCTACTGTTTTAGGGCCGTCCTTCGTCCATGCAATAACTCGGCCTCCGGGCCTGTTCTCGAAGTCCAGCGCCCAGGTGTAAGGGTCGCTCGGCAGGTCGGACTCGATAACTAGGGCGTCCTCCGTGCGAAACACCCGCGAGCCGGTCAGAGGCGCGCATCCCCCGAACAAGCCCGTGCCAGCCGGAGCGTCTATGGCGAAGAACGCACCCGGCGGAGCAGCGGGGGCAACCGTGACGGTCGGTACTACGCTCACTATTCGCCCCCTGCCCCCCTCGACGTCGATCAGGATGTGTATCGCGTTCACGGCCGTGGCGCAGACCGTGCCAGGGCGTCCCCACTTGCTCGCGGTGTAGGCAGGCCAGTTGGTTCTGACAGGGACGGCGCGGACTTTGCCCAGCTTGACCTCCATGCCAGGCAGAGCAGCGGTCGCCTCGGCCCCGACGCGGCATGGAATGCGAATAGTCAAGACGCCGGCCTCGGAGTCGGCGCTCCAGTCAAGGAAGAGGCAGCACAGGGCTAGGATCGCCGCCGCCAGCTGTGTTCTTTTAATACTCATACTCTTGGCATCCACCAGACAGCCCAGACGTTGCACAGGGCGTGGTAGATCACGGACGGCATGATCGAGCCGTGGCGGTACCTCAGGAAGCCCATCACCAGGCCGGGGAAGAACGTCGCGAGCCGCAGCCAGCTCGGGGCAACGAAGAGGTGCGACAGAGCGAACAGCGCCGACGTCAGGACTATCGCCAGCGGCGCGCCGAGCTTCTTCACGAGCGTGCTCTGAAGAAAGCCCCGGAAGAACGGCTCCTCGACGAACGCCGCCGCAACGCCGCCGCCCAGCATGTTGAGCGCGGACATCAGGCTGGGGCTGAACGGCCCGCCGACGCCAAGAGACCTCGGCCAGTTGTACGAGACCCAGGTCAGGGGGACGAGCGTCAGCAGAAGCGCCAGCACGACGTCGCGGCAGGCCGCAGGCCCCATGAACCACCTCAGGCCGTAGTCGAACTCGTTCCTGCCGCGGCGCGAGCACCACACGTACGGGAAATAGAGCATGAACGCCGCGGCCGCGAAGCCGACCAGCCCCTTGATCACATCGCTTATAGTCATATCAGTTTAAGCATCTTCTCGAACTGTCCCACCATGAAGTCCACGAACAGGACTATGTCTATGCGGTGCACGTAGACGGCGGACGCCAGCCTCCAAAGCAGGTATATGACCGGCACGGCGACTATGATCGCACCGGTCTTATACAGCACCTTTGCCGGAATGACTCCCCAGCTCTCGAACAGAACGTCCACGAGCCACCCGGCGGCCATCAGCGCGAACCCGAAAATCCAGACGGCAAGTCCGATCAGGGCGCTGGAGCTTATGTGGTACACAGCGCGGGGCTGAGCTTCCCTTGACTAATCCTTCTCGAACGCAGCGACGACTTCTTTGAGGCGCTCGCGTATCGGGAGGTGCTGCGGACACTTGGTCTCGCAGAGGCCGCACTCCACGCAGGCGCTCGCCTTGTTGCCGTCGCGGTCGTCGGCGAGGATGTAGTTGTAGTTGGCCTTCTGCGCCGCCCAGTTGCCGGTGAGGGCCGCGTTGTTCAGGTTCGTGAAGCACTGAGGTATGTCCACCCCCTGAGGACAGGGCTTGCAGTAGCCGCAGGACGTGCACAGCACCCTCATCTTGCTCTGGAAGAACTTGACAGCCTTGTCGACAAATATCGGCTCGCCAGGCTTCAGCCCGCCTGCCCAGCCGTGCGCGGCGCTCTCGATGTTCTGCTGCAGCTGATCCATACTGCTCATGCCGCTGAGCACCACGCTTATCTCGGGCTGGTTCCATATCCAGCGCAGCCCGAGGTCAGCCAAGGTCGGAGCTCTGTAGGACAGGTCGGCGGCCATCCTCCTGAGTTCCTCCGGCATGGGGACGGTCAGGCTTCCGCCGCGCAGTGGCTCCATGATGACTATGCCTATATCACGCCCTGCGGCGTACTTGATCCCCTCGGCGCCAGCCTGGTAGTTGGTGTCGAGGAAGTTGTACTGAACCTGGCAGAAGTCCCAGTCGTAAGCGCCGGCGATCTTCTTGAACACGGAGAGCCCGTCGTGGAAGGAGAAGCCGATGTAGCGTATCTTGCCGTCCCTCTTGGCCTTCTCCATGAAGCTCATCACGTCCAGGCGCGACAGGTTCTCCCAGCGGTCGGCGGACAGAGAGTGCAGCAGGTACATGTCGAGGTGGTCGGTCTGGAGCGCCTTAAGCTGCCGGTCGAGGTACATGTCCATGTCCTCGCGCGTCTTGACCAGCCAGCTCGGCAGCTTCGTCGCGAGGTTCACGCGGCCGCGCAGCCCTCCGGCCAGCAGCCGGCCAACGATCGCCTCGCCCTCGCCTCCGTGGTACGGCCAAGCCGTGTCAACGTAGTTGATCCCGCGTTCCACGGCCTTGTTCATCATGCGCGACGCGGCGGACTCGTCCACGGTCTTGCCGTCCATGGGCAGCCTCATGCAGCCGAACCCAAGAATCGAGAGCTCCTCCTTGACGCGCGGCATCCTTCTGTACAGCACTTTCAACACGCTCCTTTAGGGGGTGGTGTTTATCACTCTGGAACCATTATAGCAGCGCGCTCCATGATGGCGTAGACCGTTTCGTGGCCGGCGCCGTACCACTCGGCCAGCATCAGAGGCGTCCAGCCGCTGGCGTTGTGCGCGTTCGCGTCGGCCCCGGCGTCGAGGAGCGCGCGCACAACGCCGCCCTTCCCGTACCGCGCGGCGTACATCAGGGGCGTCCAGCCGTTGGGCTTCGCGGCGTTCGCGTCGGCCCCGGCCTCCAGAAGGGCGCGGGTTATGCCGGGGTTCGGGTTGTCGCGCGCGGCGTACATCAGGGCTGTCCAGCCGCTCTCTGTCGCGGCGGTCGCGGCGGCCCCGGCCTGCAGGAGGGCGCGGATGACGCCGGGGCTCTCGCTCCACCGCGCGGCCAGCATCAGGGGGGTAAAGCCGTCGCCGTCCCGCGCGCTGACGTCGGCTCCGAGCGAGGCCAGGGCGGAGACCACCTCCGGCACGCCGTTGTACGCAGCGGCGCTCATCATGGCAGTCCAGCCGTAGACCTTCCTGACGGCGTTCACGTCCGCGCCGGCCCGTCCCAAGGACAGGATGACCTCAGGGCTGCCGCTGTTCTCCGCCGCGTACATCATCACGGTGAACCCGTCCCTGTCCCGTGCGCCGGCGTCGGCCCCTGCCCTCAGCAGGATGTCGACCACCTCGCGGGCGTGGTTGTTGTAGACGGCGTACATCAAGACCGTCCGCCCATGCTCGTCCCTGTCGTTCACGTCTGCCCCGGCCTCTACGGCGTCCATGACCTGCTTCGGAGTCCCAAGCTCGCACAGGGAGACGAAGGCGTCCATGCTCATGAGGCGGGGCCGCTGGGTTCGGGCGGCGCTCCGTGCCTCCAGCCGCTCCTCCAGCCGCATCCTAGACCACGTCCTCGTGGCCGCGTGAGAGGCTCCGGCCAGAGCCCATGCGAGCACGGCCAGTAGTAATAAAAATAAAAACAAAATTCGCTTCATTTAAGGTAGTTATAGATTAGGTGTATCGGGTAGTCGCCGGGCGAGTCGCCTGGGAAGCGCTTCACGACCTCGGGGTCGTAGGACAGGGTTATCATCGTGTACTTGTCCGGCGTCCAGTTGCTCCTTATGGCGATCCTTCCCTTGACCCTCGGATGCTGGACGGTGATCTCCTTAACCGTCCCAAACCTCTCGTTGTAGGCGGCGCGGAACGCGTCGTAGAGCTGCCGGTCGGAGGCGGCGTCGCCCGTGCTCCCGATGTATGCCGACTTGTGGTTCAAGCCCTTCTTCTCGCCGAAGCCGAAGACGAATATCGCCGGCATGGACTCGAACGTGCCCTTCATGGTCAGCTGGCCAGCGCGGGAAAAGGCCGCCACAGACGCGCCGCTCGTCTCCATGCGCTTCTGAGTCCGAGTGGAGGACAGGCCGAACGTCGCGGACATGAACGCCTCGGCGCTGTCCCCGTCCGCCCACGCCGGAGCAAGTCGGAACAGCAGGCAGATAACGAGAATCGCTGATCTTACCATCGCTCAACGCGGACGTTCCAGATGATGCGCTCCGCCCTTCTGGCGCTCTCGCCCGTGCCGTCCATGAAGCTCCCTATGAACCGCGTCGGCTGCCCCGCCGGAACCTTCCTGTGCGGAAGCAGCACCCTGGCCGTCATCAAGCCGAACCTGTCCACGAAGACCATCATCCCGCCCACGAAGGCGTTGGAGTCGGTCATGTTCACCATGTCGAAAGCGATGACGTCCCAGCCGTACTCGACGTTCTCGAAGCGCAGCCCAGGGGCGCCGTCTATCGGGCCGTAACTCGCAACCAAGCTCGACGCCTCGGCCTGAGGCCCAGACGCAAAAAAAACCAGCAGCGCAACTAATACCGGCACCGCCATCACCTCCATTTATTTATCGGGGGCATTTTAGCATATATGATATGCTCTATTCAGGGGGGTGCCGAAAATGTGCCTTGCGGTTCCATGCGTGATAGAGGAGATATTCGAGGACGGGTCGGCGCGCGTCGCGTCGTGCGGCGTGGAGACGGAGGCGCGGCTCGACTTCATAGAGGGGGCAGCGCCGGGGGACAGCGTGCTCGTCCACGCCGGATTCGCAATACAAAAGCTCGACCGAGGCGAGTCGGAGGAGCTCATGACCCTGTGGAGGGAGATCAATGCTCGTGGCATCACCGCCGCCCGCGCCCGAGCCTAACGTGCCGCGGCTGCTCCAAGCCCTTAAGGCGCTGCTCGACCGGCGCGTGGTCCTAATGGAGGTCTGCGGAACCCACACCGTGTCGCTGTTCCGGTCAGGCCTGCGCTCGCTGCTGCCCGAGGAGATTACGCTTCTGTCCGGGCCGGGCTGCCCTGTGTGCGTCACGGCTCAGGGCGAGATCGACGCCGCCATCGGGTTAGCCGAATCCGGCTGCCTCGTGCTGACCTACGGCGACATGGCGCGGGTGCCAGGCTCCCATGGGTCATTGGCAGGGCTGGGGAAAGGCGTGCAGGTCGTGACGTCGGCTGCCCAGTCCCTGGCCATAGCGAGGCGTAACCCTGGCCGCGACGTTGTCTTCCTCGGAGTGGGGTTCGAGACCACCGCTCCGGCCACGGCCTCGACCATAATGCGGGCGTATGCCGAGGGGGAAGGCAACCTCTCCGTGCTGTGCCTGCACAAGACCGTGCCGCCGGTGCTGCGGCACCTTTGTATGAATCCGGAGCTCAAGCTCGACGGCTTCATGCTGCCAGGCAACGTGGCGGTCGTCACGGGCGAGGGGTGCTACGGTTTTCTGGCGTCGGAGTTCTCCAAGGCGGCGGCGGTGGCGGGCTTCGAGCCGGAGGAGATGCTGTCGGCCATAATAGACCTCGTGCGCCAGGTTCACGACGGGCCGCGCCTATCCTCCTACAGGCGGCGCGATGTGCCGCGGGAGGGCAACGCCTCGGCACTGCGAGCCATGTCGGAGGTCTTCGAGCCGTGCGACGCCGAGTGGCGCGGGCTGGGGGTCATACCGATGTCAGGGCTCGCGATACGCGAGAAATACTCCGGCCTCGACGCGGCGAAAAGGTTCGGCCTGGCCGTCAAGGGCGAGCCGGAGGATTGTGGCTGCGGCTGCGGCTGCGGAAAGGTTTTATCTGGCCTGATGACGCCGCCGGAGTGCGGAATGTACGGCACGGTCTGCACGCCGGAGACGCCGGTCGGGCCATGCATGGTTTCATCGGAGGGGACGTGCGGGACTTGGTACAGGTGGTCGAGCTTGGGCACGGCAGCGGCGGGCGCCTCACCGGGGCGCTGACAAAGCGGATACTGAGCCGCTTTGCGTCCGGGGACGGGTTCCAGATGGAGGACTGCGCGTTCATAGACGGCAGGACTGCGATCACTATTGATGGGTTCACGGTCTCTCCTAACGACTTTCCGGGCGGCGACATAGGGAAGCTGGCCGTCTGCGGCTCGACGAACGACCTCGCCGTAAGGGGCGTGAGGCCGCGCTTCCTGACCATGTCCGTTGTTCTTGAGGAGGGCTTGCCCTTCTCTGACCTAGACAGGTGGATGGAGAGCGCCGCCTCAGTCTGCCGCCAGCTTGACGTCGCCCTCGTGGCCGGGGACACGAAGGTCGTCCCGCGCGGCGCCGTGGACGCCATATTCATATCGACATGCGCAGTGGGTGACAGGGTGTCGCGTCATATTCTGGGGGCTGCGAACCTTCGGGTAGGGGATGCGATTATGATCTCCTCCGCGCCCGGGCTGCACGGGGCTGCCCTCGCCGCGGCGCGCTTCGGCCTCAAGACCGACCTCCTGAGCGACTGCGCCCCGCTCTGGCCGTCCCTCTCGCCCATCGTGGAGCTGCCCGGCCTGAGGTGCATGAGGGACTGCACGCGCGGCGGCCTCGGAACAGCCCTCTGCGAGTGGGCTGAGGCGTCCGGCCTCGGGATAGAGCTCGACGAGGAGGCCGTGCCATGGGACGAGCGCGCCGGAGCGGTATGCGACATCTTGGGGTTCGACCCCCTCTACCTTGCGTCGGAGGGCTGCGCCGTGATCGCGGTAGAGCCGACGCAGGCGCGCGAATGCCTGGCCGGGCTGCGATCGGCGGGGCTATCCCCGTCTGAGATAGGCCGCGCAACGTCCGAGCACCCATCCATGGTGGGCATGAGGACGCGCATCGGTGGGCTTCGCTTCGTGGACATGCCGAGCGGCGAGATACTGCCTCGCATATGCTGAGGCTCTGTTTTTCCGTCGGATTGTGCTAAAATCTCGTGATTAAATTTCAGATCGGAGTGGTGCTTTTTGGCCGCAAAGAACAGCGATGCAACTATGACGAGGAGCGGGTACGAACGCCTGACCGCGGAGCTCGTCCACCTGAGGACGGAGCGGAGGGCGGAGGTCGCGCGGCAGCTTGAGGAGGCGCGGTCGTTCGGCGACCTCAGCGAGAACGCGGAGTACGCCGCGGCAAAGGAGGAGCAGGCCAAGCTCGAGGCGCGGATACTCCAGCTCGAGATGCAGCTCAGCAAGGCAAAGGTCGTCGACGAGGGCACCCTTGACACGTCAAAGGTCGCGCTGGGCCTGGCCGTCACGCTGGAGGACGTCACCCCGTCCTCGTCGCACGGGGTCTCGGTCTACAAGGTCGTCGGCTCGGAGGAGGCAGACCCGAAAACCTCGTCCATCTCCCAGAAAAGCCCCATAGGCCAGGCCATACTGGGCAAAGTGGTCGGCGACGAGGTCAAGGTCAAGACGCCCAAAGGCGTCCGAGTCCTCAAGGTCATCGACATCTCGCTAGCCAAGGGGTAAGAGTAAGAGTACCCCTTTTTTTATTCTATCTATATAGGAAGGTGTTTTTGTTGTTGAAGTCTCTAACTAATCGGATTATCCTCGCCGCTGCCGCTGCTGTCGTCGTTTCTGCTGTGTTGGGGTTCCCCTTTGCCTCTGACGCTGGGGCACGGCTCGACCGCGTTCTGAAGGACAAGGTGCTGCGCGTCGGTACGCCTGGCGACTACCGCCCGTTCGCCATGCGCGAGGGCGACAAGTACGTCGGGCACGACGTCGACGTCATCGAGGCCATAGCCGCCCTGATCGGGGCCGGGGTTAACCAGCCCATCAAGGTTCAGTACGTCCAGACCAGCTGGCCGACTCTGATGGACGACTACCTCGCGGACAAGTTCGACGTGGCGGTAGGCGGCATCTCCCGCAACGTCGCGCGCATGGTCAAGGCCGACTTCCTGCCGCCCTACGCGCCCAGCGGCAAGGTTGCGCTCATCCGCGTCGACATGAAGGACAAGCTGAACACCCCTGAGAGCCTCAACCAGCCGAACGTCCGAGTGATAAAGAACCCGGGCGGCACGAACGAGAAGTACGTCGACGCCAACCTCACCAAGGCCAAGGTCACGACGCACGACAAGAACGCCGAGATCCCTGCCATGATCGCCGAAGGCAAGGGCGACGTCATGATAACCGACACCCTTGAGGCCATCCTCTACAGCAAGCAGGACAACCGCCTCTACGTCGCGTTCATCGAAAACCCGCTGACTCCGATCGACTACAAGGGCTTCATGCTGAAGATCGACGACTCGGACTTCCTCCGCGTCATGAACTTCGCTTGGGACCAACTCCGTCTGCGGGGCGAGCTTGACCGCCTGGCCGACGTCTGGCTGCGTTAACCACCCGCGGCGCACTCGACCATGGACTTCAAGAAAACTCTGAACCTGCCCGACACAGATTTCCCGATGAAGGCCGGCTTGCCCAAACGCGAGCCGGACTTCCTCCGCTTCTGGCAGGAGCACGACGTCTATCACAAAGCCGTGGCGCAGCGTGCCAAAGCACGGGGAGGGCCGAAACCGTTCATACTCCACGACGGCCCGCCCTACGCCAACGCACACATCCACATCGGCACGGCGTTCAACAAGATTCTCAAGGACTTCATCCCCAAGTACAGGCTGATGAGCGGGTGGTACGCGCCGTATATACCCGGCTACGACACGCATGGGCTGCCTATAGAGCTCAGGGTGCTGAAGGAGGAGAACCTTAGCACCGCCGACCCAGTGACGCTGCGCAACAAGTGCGCGGAGTTCGCGCGCAAGTTCGCCGAGGTTCAGACGGAGGAGTTCAAGCGGCTCGGCGTCTTCGGCGAGTGGGACCACCCCTACATCACGCTTGACCCGCAGTACGAGGCTGCGGAGCTTGAGGCCTTTGCCGAGATAGCGGAGAAGGGCCTCGTCTACCGCGGGCTGAAGCCGGTTCACTGGTGCGTCGACTGCCAGACGGCGCTGGCGGCTGGCGAAATAGAGTACGAGGACATCCCGTCCCCGTCCGTCTACGTCGCCTACCCGATGCCTAACGCCGGAAAGAAATACCCGGAGCTTGCCGGACGCGACGTCAGCGTCATCATATGGACGACCACGCCCTGGACTCTGGCCTCAAGCATGGCAGTGGCGCTCCACCCGAAGTACGAGTACGGATTTTTTGAGGCAGGCGATGGCAAGGTCTACCTCATTGCCACGGAGCTGAAGGACGCCGTCAGCGCCGCAACCGGAGTCGCGTTCGGCAAGCCCATAGTAAGGGCAAAGGGCGAGGAGCTTGAGGGCATGATCTCGATCCACCCGTTCTACGACGACCGTAACGTGCCGCTGATTTTGGCCGACTACATAGTGCTGGACTCCGGCACCGGCTGCGTGCACACAGCCCCTGGGCACGGCGCCGAGGACTTCGAGAGCGGCATCAAGTACGGCATCGAGATATACAACCCGGTGGACGACGCCGGGTACTACGTCAAGGACACGCCTCTGGTGGGCGGGATGAGCCTGGAGGACGGCGCCCAGAAGGCCCTTCAGGTGATAGAGGAGCGCGGGCGGCTTCTCGGCACTCAAACCCTGGTACACAGTTACCCGCACTGCTGGCGCTGCAAGAAGCCGATAATCTTCCGCGCGACAGAGCAGTGGTTCATCGACGTGGCGAAGTTCCGCGATAAAGCTCTCGACGTCATCGACAGCGAGGTGCGCTGGATACCCGAGTGGGGGCGCGACAGGATTTACAACATGGTGCGCGACCGCTCCGACTGGTGCATAAGCCGCCAGAGGCTCTGGGGCGTGCCGATACCAGCCGTGAAGTGCCTCGACTGCGGGAAGCAGTCCCTGACGCCCGAAAGGATAAGGCGCTTCGCCGAGCAGGTGAAGGACTCGCCCGACGGCTGCACCCTCTGGTGGAGAAAGAGCGTGGAGGAGATATTCGGTGACCTGGCCGTGTGCGACGCCTGCGGCTCGAAGCACGTCGCGCGGAACGACGACATCATAGACGTGTGGTTCGACTCCGGCGTGTCGCACATGGCCGTGCTTGAGCACCGCGAGGGGCACACATGGCCGACCGAGATGTACCTTGAGGGCAGCGACCAGCACAGAGGCTGGTTCCAGTCGTCGCTTCTGACCGCCGTGGCGATCCGCGGGCACTCGCCTTACCGTGAGGTCTTGACTCACGGCTTCATACTCGACGGCGAGGGGCACAAAATGTCGAAATCCCTCGGTAACTCGGTCGCACCTCAGGAGGTCGTCGACGAATACGGTGCCGACATACTGCGCCTGTGGGTGGCGTCAACGGACTACCGCAACGACGTGCGCATATCAAAGGGCATAATC
>JAISUL010000018.1 GCA_031272145.1 Synergistaceae bacterium | reverse complement strand
CCGGAAAATCAGTTCTTAACAGGCGGTACGCATCATAGCGTACCGCCTGTTCCTTTGTGAGAACAACCCCACACACCTCACACCGTCCACTCCCGAATGCTCTTCCTAGAGCACCCCCAAGGATGCCCGCTCGTTCGGCCACTCACGAGGCAGAAGCGACAAAACGGGATGGGGCGTGAAATGAACTCCAGAACCTCACGTCCGCTCTTCGCGGCGTATATATCGATGGAGTCCTCGTTCGAGAGGGGCAGAGCGTGCTCAGGGAAATAGTCGTTGAATATGTGTATGTTGGAGGCGACGGGGCAAGGATACATGCGCCCTTCGCGCAACATAGCGCAGTTCTGTCCGTGCCAGCAGAGCATGAAGTTATCCAGCTTAGGTTGCGAGCCGCTGAAATCCATGGGGCAATGGTGGCTGGTCTTCGTTATTTTGTATCTATGGGTATATGCGTCGTATGGCGAGACCGATACGCCGAACGATGCGCCGGTTGCGACAGCTTCCTCGAACTGCCGCTCCATGTCGGGGTAGATCGTTACGACAATCCCGATCTTGTGCTCGGCGCAACTTCGCCAGAAGGACTCGCCCTTCGACGAAAGAAGTATGCCATTGGTCAGAACGTTGACGGTAGCGTTATGGAAGGCCGAGCGTATGGGAGGAAAGAATTCCTCCAGACGGGGATGCAACAGCGGCTCGCCGCCGTAAATGTCAATTGCCGCCGGAAGCAGAGCAGAGCATAGAGAAGCTCTCTCTCTCTCTCTCTCTCTCTCTCTCTCTCTCTCTCTCTCTAAACAGCTCCGAGAGGCGCGCCATGTCGCGGGCCACAGAGTCTGGATCGGCGAACCACTCTTTAGAGAGAGGGGAGAAGTTGTCGCAGCCACGGCAACACAGATTGCAGTGGTCAACGACGTGAAAGCCGAAGTGCAGCCGCTTCGGCAGCGGCTTGCCTCCGTGTATCCTGCCGTAGAGCCGCAGGTAGTGTCGGTTCAGCAGGTTCAAACAGCGCGCCGTGGCCGACCTGCCGACACGGCCCACGGTGCGGACAACTCCGTCCTCTTGAAGAGCACGACGCAGCTTGGAGAGCTTGCTCTCCTTGAAGAACCCGTCCTCAGAAATATGTGACACCGAACATCACTTCCCGTTGCGTGAATTTTAGCGTGGCATACACCACGAGTCTATTATACATAATTTTGAAGGGAACTTAGGCTGGCAAAAGCTCGAGCAGCTCCGACCAGATGGAGTTCCCGACCCGCATCCCTGTGCTGGTCAGGGCTATGCTCGTTCCCCGGCGCACCGTCAGGCGCTCGGGCATGCCGTCTAGCACGGACATCACCGCCTGCGCCGCCTCCATGCCGAACTTCTTTGCGAACGCCGCCCCGTCTATCCCGCCGCTCGTCCTCAGCGACAGAATGGCCGCCTCCAGAGCCCGCTCCCGTCCGCTCGTCCGCTCAGTGTAAACCACGGGGAAAGCGCGCTCACCTAAAAGGGCGATGTACTCGCTCAGGGTAGGGGCGTTTGCGTAGCGGAAGCCGAAGTCCCCTCCCGAAGGGTCAGCCGACCCCGACGAGTCAGTCCCCGATATGTATCCCCACGCCGACGGACCTAAGGCAAGGACGTCCTCCTGACGCCAGTACGCCAGGTTGTGCCGGCACTCATGGCCTTCCCTCGCGAAGCTGGAGATCTCGTACTGCTTAATGCCCTTGCGGGGCAGGTACCACTGCGCAAAACGATAGAACAGGTATCCGTCAGGAAGAAGTTCTCCGGTTTGCATAGCTCTGGCCATCGGCGTGTCGGGCTCAAGGGTTAGCTGGTACGTCGAGACGTGATTCGCTCCAGCCGCGGCAAGGCTCAGGGAGTTTTTCCACGAGGCCAGAGTTTGACCTGGAATTCCGAATATCAGGTCTATCGATAGGTCTAGCCCTGACGCTAGAACCATGTCGATCGCCCTCCGCGCCGCGCTGACGTCGTGGGCTCGGCCTAGGGTGCGGAGCTCCGCGTCACTAGCGCTCTGGACGCCTAGGCTCACGCGCGTTATGAACGAGTCCCGCCACATGCGGAGGTGCCCGCCGGTCAGGGAGCACGGGTTGGCCTCGACCGTGGCCTCCGTAGGGGGCGCGGACGCGATGGACTCCAAGACGTCCAGCAGCCTCCTCCACATCGGCAGGGGCAGGACGCTCGGCGTGCCCCCGCCGATGTAGACCGTGCGCAGCGGAACGCGCCCCCCAAGCGACGCGCGCAGCCGCTCGACCTCGGCGGAGAGCGCGGAGAGCCATGCCTCGCCACGGGATGCCCCGGCCCCACTCACGAGGTCAAAGGGCTCGCTGTAGAAGGAGCAGTAGCCGCATTTCGAGGTCGAGAGACCCCTAGCGGTGCAAAACGGAACGTGAACATATAGAGAAAACATCGCCATCGCCTCGGAGTGTTATTATATAATAAGGAAAATCTTTTGGTGTTTCAGACGCCTCGGTGTCTTAGACGCCTCGGTGTTTCAGGCACCTTTCTGGAGATGACTAGGGCATGAAGAAGAAGTTCGTCGTCCTGACCGGCGCTGGCATAAGCGCGGAGAGCGGGATGAAGACGTTTCGCGACAACGACGGCATGTGGGAGGAGTACGACGTCATGGAGGTCGCCAGCATCGACGGCTGGCGCAGGAACCCGGCTCTGGTGCAGGAGTTCTACAACCAGCGCAGGCGGCAGCTTGAGCACGTTGAGCCGAACGAGGCGCACAAGATACTGGCCGAGCTCGAGCGCGACTTCGACATGCGCATCGTCACGCAGAACGTGGACAACCTCCACGAGCGGGCGGGGAGCACCAAGGTCATCCACCTGCACGGCCTGCTGACTCAGGCTCGGAGCGTCAACAACCCGAACCTCGTCGTCGACATAGGCTATCGGGACATAAAGATGGGGGAGACAGCCTCAGACGGAGCGCAGCTTCGCCCGAACATCGTGTGGTTCGGCGAGGACGTCCCGCTCATCTCGGAGGCGGCGCACTACGTCAGGGAGGCGGACTTGTTCGCGGTCATAGGCTCGTCGCTCGTCGTGTACCCGGCCGCCGGCCTCGTGTCGTACCTCAAGCCGAAGGCCACGGCGTTCCTCATCGACCCCAAGGGCGTGGAGATGCGCCTTCCGTCCGGCTTCGTGTTCATCCAAGCCCCGGCCACGACCGGCACGGCCCGCATGCGCGACATGCTGCTCGATGGGGCGGGCGACCCCAAACAGGATAATTCTTGAAGTTTTTGGACTTAGCCCGAATAGCGGTCAAGGCCGGGCGCGGCGGCAACGGCAGCCTCAGCTTCCGCCGCGAGAAGTTCCTGCCCAAGGGCGGAGCCGACGGCGGGGACGGAGGCAGGGGCGGGGACGTCGTGCTTGAGGCGGTTCACGGCGTCGTCACTCTGGCGGACTTCGAGTATGACAGGCGCTTTCAGGCCGAGAACGGCGGGCACGGAAGCGGGGCGCGCTCTACCGGGCGCAGCGGCGATGACCTCGTCGTGAGGCTCCCGCGCGGCACGGTCGTGCGCGACGCGGATACCGGCGCGCTCCTCGCGGACATGGCGGACGTCGGGACCTTCGTCGCGGCCAAGGGCGGGCGCGGCGGCAGGGGCAACGCGCGCTTCGTCACCTCATCGCGCCAGGCTCCGCGCTTCGCCGAGAAGGGCGACGAGGGCGAGGCGCGGACACTTCTTCTGGAGCTCAAGCTCATAGCCGACGTCGGCCTCGTCGGCCTGCCGAACGCCGGGAAATCCAGCATCCTCGCGGCCATAAGCGGCGCCTCCCCCAAGATCGCCGACTACCCCTTCACGACTCTCTCCCCGAACCTCGGAGTGCTCTCGGTGGACGACGAACGCGTGGTCATCGCGGACGTGCCCGGCCTGGTCGAGGGCGCCAGCGAGAACAAGGGCCTTGGGCACCACTTCCTGCGCCACGTTGAGCGCACGAGAGTCCTAGTCCACGTGGTAGACCTGTCCCTGCCCGACCCGGTCGCCGCGTGGGAGACGGTCAGGCGCGAGTTCGAGGCCTACGGCAGGGGCTTGGAGTCGCGTTCCTGCCTAGTGGTCGGGAACAAGATAGACCTGCTAGGCACGGAGGAAAACGGGGTATTGCTCTCGGAGGCGGCGGGGAGGCTGGGCATGAGGTGCATGCTGACCAGCGCAGCGCGCGGCGACGGCATCCCCGAGCTAGTTCGCGTCATAGCCGACATGGTGAGAGCAGCGGCGAAGCCCGTTCCACGTGAGGAACACGTTCCCCTGCCCCAAGCGGTTCGCCGCTCTCGGAAGGGCGTGGAAGTCGTGCGGCTTTCTGACCCTGATAGCTTGTTGCGGGGCAACGCTCCCGCTAAGTGGCGCGTGTGCCACGCCGGGCTGGAGAAGGCCGTGGCTCGCATAGACTTCGAGCAGGACGACGCCCTGCAGCGGTTCGCCCGCATCCTGAGCCGCCTGCGCGTCGAGGAGGCGCTCTCGCAGGCCGGTGCGTCCGACGGGGACAAGGTGTACATAGGAGAGGTCGAATTCGACTTCCAGCCTGATAGAATAAGCTAAAGTTTTTTATGCAGTAGGGGGAGAGGCACCCCCTACGGGGGAGATTACTCGGTGTCTGAGAAAGTCGGCATTATGGGCGGGACGTTCGACCCGATCCACTACGGGCATCTGCTCGCGGCGGAGGAGTCGATGCGGCGCTTGTCGCTGGACAGGATCGTTTTCGTCCCGACCGGCGCGCCGCCTCATAAAATAAACAGAGAGGTCGCGTCCTCGGAGGACCGTTACGCCATGACGCTTCTTGCGACGGCGGGCGTGAAGGAGTTTTCCGTGTCGCGCGTCGAGATAGATCGGGCTGGCAGGTCGCACACGGTGGACACCCTGACGGAGTTTTTGAAGACGCCGGGGCGGTCGCTGTTCTTCATCACTGGGCTTGACGCCATGCTCGGCATAGCCTCGTGGAGGGATTACGCGCGGCTGCCCGCCCTTTGCACGCTCGTCACGGCCACGAGGCCTGGCTACCCCCTCTCCGGCATAGACGGCCTTCCGCCGGAGATACGGGAAGGCCTCAAGGTGGTTGAGATACCCCAGTTCGCAATATCCAGCACGGAGATACGGGAGAGGGTGCGCGACGGCAGGGGCATACGCTTTCTCGTCCCCCATCTGGTCGAGCAGTACATAGAGTCTCGCGGGCTGTACAAAGGGGGCATGGGTCAGGCGTGAAGTTCCTGAAGCTGAGCATCATAGTGCTGGCCTTGATGGCCGCGACAGCCGGCGGGGCTGCTTTGCGCATAGCGCAGGTACTGCTTCCGGCGGGCGGGGCTACGCTCTTTTCGACCGGGCAGCATAGGGACTTAGGGATGCCCGTCTCGTCGGAGATGGCCGTCTCCTCAGGCGACTCCCGCGCCGTGGACGGCCTAGTCCCCGAACAGCGCTACCCTAACTCCGTGTCGCTGAACGTCGACCCCATCCTCGGCACGGTGAACGTGCTTCTTGTCGGGCTGGACGAGGTTGACGGCGGGGTGCGCTCCGACGCCATCGCCCTTGCCGTGTTCGACCAAGACGACAGCGCCATGCGCATCCTGTCGATTCCGCGCGACTCCCGCGTGTTCATCCCTGGGCGCGGGTGGGACAAGGTCAACCACGCCTACGCCTACGGGGGGATAGACCTTCTGAAGGACACGATGATGAACCTGCTCGGCGTCGGGGTGAACTACTTCGTGGTGCTGAACTACCAGAGCTTCCCCCGCGTCATAGACCTGCTGGGCGGCGTCGACATAGAGGTGGACAAGCACATGCAGTACACGGACTACTCGGCCAAGCTGTTCATAAACATCCCCAAGGGGATGAGGCACATGGATGGCAAGACGGCTCTGGAGTACGTGCGGTTCCGCCACGACCCCTTGGGCGACGTCGGGAGGGTTCAGCGCCAGCAGAAGTTCTTGGCGGTCGTGATGGACAAGGTGAAGTCCGTGTCCATTGTGCCGAAGATACCCGACCTGATCAACGAGTTTGTCTACGCCGTGAACACCGACCTCACCCCGATGGAGGGGCTGCGGCTGGCGCAGTTCGCCCTGTCGCTGCCGCGCGAGCGCATTCAGTTCCGCATGGCGCCCGGCCAGGCGACGTACATAGGGAACCTGAGCTACTGGCTTTTGGACACGGTCGAGATGTCGAAGTGGCTGGCCGGCAAAACCGATGACCAGCAGGCTGCGCAGGGCGACGGGCTTTCTGGGGAGGGCTCCTCCCCGCCGCTCGACCGCGACACGACGCTCGACCTGGTTGGTCGGATAGGGAAGATCGTCGTGCTGAACGGCGACGGGTCGGGCGGACTGGGCAAGAGGGCGTCGCAGATATTTCAGAAGATAGGGGTTGACGTGGTTTACACGGGCAACGCCAAGCACTTTGACTACCACACGTCGAACGTGGTCTACCCCGAAAGCGGCGGGGAGGCGGAGAGGCGGGCGGCTGAGGCTCTGGCTGCCCTTTGCGGCATAACCAACAGCGCCTTGATACAGCGGAACAGGTCGGTTTCGATGGTCTCGATAGTTCTGGGGCACGACAAGGAGACCATCTTCAGGCGTCTGGAGGGGCTGTCGTTTTAGAGGAGGATTACCTTTATGCTTGACGATTACGCTTACATATGCGAGGCTCTTGCGGACAAGAAGGGCATCGACATCGTGAGCATGGCCTTG
Source organism: Synergistaceae bacterium (assembly GCA_031272145.1). Lineage (GTDB taxonomy): Bacteria > Synergistota > Synergistia > Synergistales > Aminobacteriaceae > JAISUL01. The sequence goes on along the minus strand of JAISUL010000018.1, from coordinate 7,079 downwards.
GGCGAGGAGGCGACGATCTCCGACGTGTTCGTTCTGGTGACCGGCAACTCCGAGACCCACATGAAGACCCTGACGGACGCCGCGAGGGAGGCGATGGAGCGCCGCGGCCTGACCGTGAAGATCGAGGGCGAGAACAGCACCAACTGGCGCCTGCTAGACGCCGGCAACGTAGCCGTGCACGTCTTCAGCCGCAAGGGCCGCGAGTTCTACAGGCTGGAGACCCTCTGGGGCGACGCCGAGACGCGCCGCTATGAGTACGAGCTTTGAGGTGCATGATGGAAGCAGTATCCGTGTTGGAGCCAGCGGCGAGGCTGGCGCCGCCGTCCGAGCGCCGCGTGACGTCGCGGCGAGACGCCATGAAAATGGCCATGAAGTCCAAAGAAGCCTTCGCCGCATCGGGCGGCACACCATCCACCGACCCTGAGGCGCTGGTGGCCTTGGTGCGCGAAGGGCATAGATAATACTCCTCTACGCCCCGGCCTCTATCTCCCCCAGCTTCTCCTCGAACCCGTATATCGTCGGGTCGATCTCGTCCACGGCGGAGTTTAGGTCGTCCAGCGAGCGGAAGCGGAAGTTGCTGGGCAGGTTGTTTGAGAAGCGCTTGACCTTAAGCAGGGCCTGGAGGTAGTTCTTCTCGTAGGGCAAGACCATCCTTGCCGCCATCATCGCGCTCGGCGCTGGCTCCACGAAGAAGAGGTCGGCCATCTCCAGGTTCTCCTCGACCTCCATCTCGTCGTACCATATCGCGGCCAAGATCGAGCGGAAGCGCGTCCTTTCGCGGCCGTGCACGAAGCGCCGTATAGCCCGGTCGATCTTGCGCAGGCCGGAGCGAAGCGTCTCCGCCACAGTGCGGGCGTTGGCCTCGGGCATCGAGCACCGCGCTATGTAGTTGGCCTCGTCCTCCAAGGACACATGCTCGCGCAAAAGCCTTCCGTAGGACGGGAAAAGCGTCACCGCCGCACGATCGGGCTGGGCCGCCAGCAGCTTTTTGAAGACAACCCCTGTGTTGAAGCCGCGCCGCTCAAACGGAGAGTCGGCCAGCCATGTCACGAAGCCCGGGTCGAAAAGTCCCTTGCGCCCCGCCCTGCCGGCCATCTGGAGGAACTCGTTCTTTGTGATTGGCTCGTCATGGTGGTACTGAACCAGCTGCGCGAAGATGGCGTACCTCGCCGGGAGGTTCACGCCGAGGGCAAGCGCGTTAGTTCCGCACACAACGTCTAGGATGCGCTCGCGGAAGGCCGACTCGACCAGCAGCTTTTCCTTTGGGAACATCCCGCCGTGGTATATGCCGACGCCGCATAAAAGCGGGGGCTGAATCTTCGGCACCTCGAGAATCTCCGCCAGCTCCGAGAGCCGCCCCACGCCCTCGCTGGACAGCCTGCGCCTCCCGTGCGCTATCAGGGCGGCCAGCTCGACCGCCCCCTTCTGGGAGAACAGGAAGACGAGGGCGTCCCGCACACCGGACACCGCGGCTGGCTTGTCGGGCGTGAAGATCAGCTCGGTCATGCGCTCCCTCTGCTCGTGAACTATGAAGCGACGCGACGCGATGGAGGAGAGGTAGCGCCCGACCCTAGCCACTCCGCCGAACGTCGCTGACATGACGAGTATGGGCGTGGCTGGGTTCGTGTTCCTTATGCCGTCGATGTACGTCCTGGCCCGCTCCTGATCGCCGAAGATGTAGTGGAACTCGTCGATGATGAGCATCTGGTTCGCTACGGGAGCGTACTTCATGGTGTAAATTTCCTGAGTGCAGCAGATCACGCGGGCGTTCTCGTTGCGCTTGAAGTCCCCCGTCTCTATGCCGACGTCGAAGCCCATGCGCCGAAGGTCCATGTAGCGCTCGTTGCTGAGCGCCTTTATCGGGGCCGTGAATATGATGCGCCCGGCCGTGGGTTCGGTTATGCTGCCGGCTTCGTCCATGAGGCCGCCCCAAAGGTAGGCCACGAGGGTCTTGCCGGACCCGGTCGGAGCCGAGAGCACGGCACTCCGTCCCTTGACGCGGGCGTACGCCGCGAGCTGCCAATCGTAGAGGGAGAACAAAGGATTTTTCTTGCCCCTTTCGATCCATCAATATGCCGAAAGGCCGGAACTGTCCCGCCCGACCCATCCTAGATTTTCATTATATATCAAATATATCAAAAAGAAGACGCGGCGTACCCCGCTTATGAACGAAATCGCCGATCCGATGGCGTATAATCCCCTCGTATGCCGGAAGAACACCTAGGGGGAGGTGCGGTGCCGTGAGGATCAGGGTGGGAGTGTTTTTCGGAGGTCAGAGCGTCGAGCACGAGGTGTCCATCATCTCCGCTCTTCAGGCCATTCCGATGTTCGACGCGGACAAGTACGAGGTCGTGCCGGTCTACATGGCGAGGGACGGAGGCATGTACGTGGGTGAGGCCGACATAGAGGCCTACCGCGACATCCCGGCCCTCGTCGCCAGGAGCCGCCGCGTCGCACCAGTGAGCGAGGGCGGGCGCTTCAGGCTGTATCTCTGGCCGCCGGGCGGCCTCGCCAGGTTCTTCAAGGGCGGGCGGGCGCTAGAGATAGACGTGGCGTTCCCGATAGTGCACGGCACGAACGTTGAGGACGGGGCGCTGCAGGGCTGGTTCAAGACCATGGGGGTGCCGTTCGTCGGCAGCGGCGTCGTCGCGTCCGCCGTCGGCATGGACAAATACGCGACCAAGGCCATGCTGAAGAGCGCGGGAATCCCGGCGCTGGACTGCCGCCTCGTCCTCGCCAAGCCGTTCTTCGCCGACGCCGACGCAGAGATGGAGGCGCTGGACTCTGATTTTCCCGTGGTGGTCAAGCCGGTCAACTTAGGCTCCAGCATAGGGATAAGCGTCGCCGGCAGCCGGGCGGAGCTTCGCGACGCGCTCTCGTACGCCTTCCGCTTCACGAACTCGGCCATCGTGGAGCGGGCAGTGCAGCCCCTGCGCGAGATAAACTGCGCCGTCCTAGGCGACCGCGACGGCGTGGAGGCCTCCGAGTGCGAGGAGCCGATAGGCTCCGGCGCCCTGCTCAGCTACGAGGACAAGTACGTCGTCAAAGGCGGAGGAAAGGGGAAGGGGAGCGCGGAGCTCTCCGCGAAGGGCATGGGCGCGGCCAAGCGCAGGCTGCCAGCCGACCTCTCGCCGGACGCGCGGGAGACCGTGCGAGACCTGGCGTGCCGCGCGTTCCGTGCTCTGGGATGCAGCGGCGTGGCGAGGGTCGATTTCCTCATGGACGCGGACGGGACAGCTTGGGTCAACGAGGTCAACACGATCCCAGGCTCTCTGGCGTATTATCTATGGGAGGCGGTCGGGATGCCCTTCCCAGTCCTTCTGGACAGGCTGGTCGACCTGGCCTTGAAGCGCGAGCGCGAGGAGGCGTCGCTGTCGTACTCGTTCGAGACCAGCATCTTAAGAGGTGCGCACCTAGCCTCACAGTGAGATTATAATTGGTATTGCCTAATCATTAGGCTTAGCTGTTCATATAAATAAAGGAGGACATCGCAATGGATCGTGAATCGATGCTGCGGTCGGGCAAGGACGTCCGGGTTATTGAGGTCGTCGACAACGCCGTTGTCGTTGGTTTTGACGGCACCAAGGCGAGGTTGGCCGGTTACGACGCCGCGGAGTTCGTCAAGGCGTTTGGCGATTACCTGTTTAAGGTTGCCGAGGCGCGCGCCGCCTTGGACGAGGTGATGAACACCCCGCTGGACTTCAGCCCTGCAAACGAAGCGGAGTGGGATTCCGAGGCAGCCAAGGATTTCGAGGCAGCCGACGCTGCTGAGCCAGCCCTGCCTGCCGAGACAGCCGATGCTGCCAAGCCAGCGTGGGTTACTGAGCCAGCCTTGGCTGCCGAGTTGGAACAGGATCTGCCGGCCTCCGAGGTCATACACATCGATACGGTGGTCGACACCGCTCCGACGGGCGATGGCGAGGTCTTCAAGGTGGGCGGGGAGGTCATATCCTCCGGCGACATTTTGAGCACGGTCACCCGCGATCACACGCACCCGATCGAGGTCGCGGTGCGCGAGGCGCGCGACGCCGCACTTCGAGGGTGAGCGGCGCGGTCTACCCGCTCGACATACGGGGCCTCCGCCTGTCCGAGGTTCTGTTGCGGGTGGGGGCGGACCCGCGTGCTGGCGCTTACCTCATGCCAAAGCGCGCGGTTCGCTTTTTTTATATGAAGGACGTTGACTTTCGGGCGGCGGCGTTCATCAAGCAGGAGATGCTGGCGAGGGGCGGCGACGCGGCAGTGAACCGCGGCGTTATCGACGCGTCGGTCGAGGAGAGCGACGTGCTCCTCATGGCGACGGACGGACAAATATCCGCGCTCCTGACGAAGATGAGGGCAATGAGCTGCTGGGGCCTCGCGGCTCTCAGGGACAAGATCGAGCTGGCGTGGAAGAACTCCGAGCCAGGCCGGACGTGGACTCTGCCGCTTCCACGGGGCCGCGCTCTGCAGCTCGGCGGCCCCGATGGAGCCACAAAGATAATGGGCATCCTGAACGTCACGGACGACTCGTTCTATCCCGCGTCGAGGGTGAAGGGGACGGACGACCTCATAGAGCGCGCCGGACGTATGCTGTCCGACGGCGCGGACGTCTTGGACGTGGGGGCGGAGTCAACGCGCCCTGGCTTCGCCCCGGTGCCGGAGGACGAGGAGATAAGGCGCCTCGCCCCGGCGATAGAGGCCCTGAGGCGCTGCTTTCCCCACGCCGTCATATCCGCCGACACGCGCAGGGGCGAGGCAGCCGTCGCAGCTGCCGACGCCGGAGCCGACATCATCAACGACGTGGGCGGCCTCGACCAGTCCATGCTCGCGGCTGTGACCCGGCTGAACCTGCCATACGTCCTCTCGCACACGGCGGAAAAAGGCCACTCTTACCGCGACCTTCTGAGCGACATGTCGGAGTACTTTGCGCGCAAGCTGGACTCCGGCCTCGACCCGTGCCGCCTGATGATCGACCCTGGCCTGGGGTTCGGGAAAGGGATGGAGGACAACCTCACGATCATAAGGCACGTGGAGAGCCTGTCGGCCTTCGGGCTGCCGATACTGCTGGGGCACTCTAGAAAGAGTTTTACCTGCCCCTGCCCCTGCCCCTGCCCCTGCCCTTGCCCCTACTCTGGCTCCAGAGCCGGGGCTGCGTCGGAGCCTGGTGACCGGCTGCCTGCAACTATTGCGGTCTCGGCGCTGGTCGAGGGGCGGGTTCAGATGGTGCGCGTGCACGACGTCCGCGAGAACCGCGAGGCTCTGGCTATGGCCCGCGCGGTCAGGTGCGGCACATGAGCGCGACTGCCTTCGGGCTCGGCTCGAACCTCGGCGACAGGCTGGGCAGCCTGCGGACGGCGCTTGGAATGCTGCGCGAGAGGTTCGTTGTGCTTCAGACGAGCGACGTCTTCGAGACCGCGCCATGGGGCGTGCCAGACCAGCCGTACTTCCTCAACGCATGCGTGCTAGCAGAGTGCAACGTGGCTCCGGAGCGCCTGCTGGAGGAGGTCAAGCAGATCGAGCGCAGCATGGGCAGGACGCCCTCGCGGCGATGGGGCGAGAGAAGCATCGACGTGGACATCCTATTGATGGATGGCCTGTGCCTTGCCACTCCGACTCTGACTATCCCTCACGCGGAGATGTGCGCGAGGGATTTTGTGCTCGTCCCCCTTGCGCAGATACTGCCGGACTGGGTTCACCCGATCGCGAACAAAACGGCGGCGGCGCTGGCGGCAGAGGTGCAAGGAGCACGCGGAGTGGGTGCACCGCCACTGAGAATCTGCCGGCTTTAAGACGGAGCCCTCATTACTGATTAAGCCCTGCGCCACGTCGCTGCAAACCTGGCCATAGCGCGGGCGTTTTCTGCTCCTGCTCCCGTCTCCGTGTCCGCGCGCGTCATCTCGTAGACGAACGTCCTGTCATTGCCTGTCTGCTCCTCCAAGTCATCCAAGCGGACGGCCACCGTGTCGCCGAGCTTGGCGCTGACGCGGAACTCCGCGCGAACGGCGCTGATGCTCCATTCCGTCAGGTCTAGCGGCGTCGCCTCGAACATCCACTCGAAGTAGACGGCGTTGTTGACGTGCCCGTTGGCGTCGAGGTCATGAAAGCGCACCGGAAACGCCGCTGAGGCCTGTCGTCCCCGAGCCGCCGGCAAGTCCTTGAGCTTCGGTATCGGAGTGAAGTCCGCTTCTATTGGCGGGTCGTTCGCCACGCCCGAGAATATCTCAGGGATGTGCTGCACCGCGCGTACCGGCCTCCCCGCGGCGAGGTCGATCAGAACCCACGACGTCTTGGCTAGAACGAGGGTCTCGGCCTCGTTATTTTCGGCGAAGACGCGGAAGACCCTCAGAGTGTTGAACCCGTCGTTCGACGTGTGGCGCGTCTCGATCACCACGGTCTCGTCCATGCCTGGCAGCCGCGAAATTTCTATGTTATAGCGAAGCAGCACCCACCCGTAGCCGCGCCGAACCAAGTCCCCCGGCGCCCCCTCGATCGACGCCACGGCAAGCCCCGCCGTGTCCTGAAGGAGGTTAAGCAGCGGCCGCAGCTTTATCTCGTTGGTACAGCCCGACTCGGAGGGCATGACCGTTACCTTCCGCCTGTACATTTTTACCTGCTCCATATGATGGTCACATCCCCCAAACATGAATACCGTGTTCCACACGGTCGTAAATCTTCTCGTCCCAACTAATGCCCGGCCGCTCGTCGCATATCACAAGATGCGCCTCGTCCGCTCCGGCCGTCGCCGCGTAAGCCGCGGTCTGCTCCAAACCCTCCCGCAGAACGCGGTCTAGCGAGCGCTTCGCCCGGACGGTCTTCAGCTCCAGCAAGATCTTTTGCTCGCGCCGCAGGTCATCATTGATCGGACGCCTCACAAGAAGGTCCACCCTCCGGCTCCCCAAGGCGTACTCCCGGTGAATAAACCCGCCGCCGTTCACAACGCGCTGCAAAAACGCCTGGAGCAGAAGCTGAAATCCCGCCTCTTTATACTCGAAGTGCTCGCGCCAGCTCTCGATGTTCTCGCGGAAGAACTGCTGGAACTCCAGAAGCAGCTTCGACATATCTATGCCCCCGTCGGGCGTGTCGTACCACTGGGGCGTCAC
>JAISUL010000075.1 GCA_031272145.1 Synergistaceae bacterium | reverse complement strand
ACAGGGCGGCGCGGATAACTCCCCGCGCCGCCCGTTTTCCATTACCCCGCGGAGCCTAATGCCCCTTTGGCGAACGACAACAGGATGGGTCTCGTGCTCTACGCGATGAAGAAGGCGCGGCTTAGCGGTGGCGACGAGGGTATGAAGTTCCGTTATCTTCGGGAGATCTCCACCCTGTGGGCAGAGCGGAAGTGGAGCCCCGAGGACAAGGTGCTTGTCCTGGCAGCCGTTGAGTACCTAATCGGCTTGAGGGACGAGGATTACGTGAAGCGGTACCTGGAGCACATGGCTTCCTGAGGAGTTCTATGGATAGAGGTGATAGCGAGATGTACAAGTCTGTTTTCGAGAGGGGCTACACGGCGCAGGGGCGTGCCGAGGGGCTAGCTCAAGGCCGTGCCGAGGTCGCCCGCAACATGCTCCGCAAGGGACTTTCCGTCGACAGCGTCGTCGAGTACACCGACCTGCCGCGCCGCGAGGTCGAGTCGTTGGCGAATTTTTAGCTAGTTGTTGAAACTCGCCTGGCGGGCAGAGCAAAACAAACCGGCGCGGGGTAGCCCCAATAGAGCACACCCCCGCGCCGGCCTTTCTTAAATAAATTACCCCGTCCTAAGTCACGGGCTCCGCTTTGTTCACCGCGGCGCCCTGCTTCATCTTCTCCCTGATGGGAGTGATGTACGTCTCCATGTCCTTCATGGAGATCCTCGTCAAGGCCGAGTCCGGCAGGGTCGCCAAAAGCCTCCAGCCCATGTCAAGCGACTGGCCTATGTCGCGGTTCTCGGTCTTGCCCTGACTCAGATACGTCCGCTCAAACGCTGTGCCGAACGCCAGATACTGCTTGTCGTCGTCGCTCAGCTCGTCGACTCCGACCACCTCGGCCAGGGCCTTTATCTCCTGCACGCGGCTGTAGCACGCAAACAGCTGGCTCGAAACGCTCGGGTGATCCTCCCTCGTGTAGCCCTTGCCTATGCCGTCCTTCATCAGGCGCGACAGGCTCGGCAGCGGGTCTATCGGCGGGTATATCCCCTTCGCGTCGAGGTCGCGCGACAGCACGATCTGACCCTCCGTGATGTAGCCGGTCTGGTCGGGAACGGGGTTCGTGATGTCGTCGTTGGGCATCGTCAGGATGGGGAGGAATGTAATACTCCCCTCCTTGCCGTGAAGCACACCGGCCCTCTCGTAAATCGAGGCTAGGTCGCTGTAGAGGTAGGCAGGGTATCCCTTGCGGCTCGGAATCTCGCCGCGGCTCACGGAAAGCTCGCGCAAAGCCTCGCAGTAGCTCGTGACGTCCGTCACTATGACAAGCACGTGCATCCCAAGGTCGAACGCCAGGTACTCGGCGGCGGTCAGAGCGTAGCGCGGAGTCGCGATTCGCTCGATGACGGGGTCGTCAGCCAGGTTGCGGAAGAACACCAGGTTCGACCCGCGGAGCGACAGAGCAGCCGAGAACGCCGCGGCGTCGTCGTGCTTTATCCCAACTCCGGCGAAGACGACCGCGAAGTTCTCCGCACCTATCAGCTTAGCCTGAGAGGCTATCTGGATGGCGACCTGGTTGTGCGGAAGCCCGTTGCCCGAGAAGATCGGCAGCTTCTGGCCGCGTATCAGCGTCATCAGGACGTCTATCACTGACAGGCCCGTGTTGATGAAGTCGCGCGGGTAGACGCGGGCCATCGGGTTCATAGGGGAGCCGTTGATGTTGCGCTTGGTGTCGCTGTATATCGGGCCGTTGCCGTCGAGGGGGCGGCCAAGGCCGTCAAACGTGCGCCCAAGGATGGACGACGACAGGGCCATCTCCAGCGGGCGGCCTAGGAAGCGCGCGCGGGAGGTCGCAGGGATAAGCCCGTCGGTTCCGGTGAAGACCTGAACCATTATCGCGTCCTCGCTCACCAGTATGGCCCGTCCGAGACGCGGAGCCTCGTCTCCCTCGCCGGTTATTTCGACCACCTCGTCATAGCCGACTCCGGGCGTGCCCTTCAGCATGACTATGGGGCCGTTGATCTTCTCTGCTCCCGTGTACTCAATGAGGGCCATCTACTCTCCCTCCCCCTTTTGTGCAGTTGGGCCACCTTCGGCTTCGGCAGACCCCGCCCCCTCGAGGTCGTCTTCGGCCTTTGCTGACCCCTCGGTATCCTTTTCGCGCGCCAGCCTCTCGGCGCCTATCTTGGCCAGGTGATCGGACAGGCGCTTGGCGAGGGACTCGAACGCCGCCGTGTCGTCCGACGCCAGCTCTCGCGCGTGGACTACCTCCACGAGCTCGTTCATCTTGCGTATAAGCGACAGAGGGCAGCCGGCCGCCACGAGCTCCTTCGCCTGCTCGTGAAAGTCGAGGATCATCCTCATTATCGCGACGCCCTTCTCAGGCGGGCAGAAGGAGTCGTCGGAGAAGGAGTTCTGCTGAAGGTAGCCCTCCTTCAAAAGCGACGCGGTGAAGGCCGTGAGCCTCTGCGAGTCGGGCAGGACGTCCTCGCCCATCAGCCGGATAGTCTGCTGAACCGTGTCGTCCTCCAGCAGGATGGTTCTAGACCTCTCGCGCAGCGACGCCCAGTCCTTGTCCACGTTCTCGTGATACCAGTCCTGCACCTCGGACGGGTACTCGCTGTAGGAGTCCATCCAGCTTATGGCAGGGAAGTGGCGCGCGTGGGCAAGCGACGCGTCGAGCGCCCAGAAGCAGCGTATGAACCGCTTGGTGTGGCGCGTGACAGGCTCGGTGAAGTCTCCGCCGGGCGGCGAAACGGCTCCCACGACGCTTATCGAGGCAGTCTTGCCCCCAAGGGTCTTGACCCTGCCGGCGCGCTCGTAGAACTCCGCCAGCCTCGTGGCCAGGTACGCTGGGAAGCCCTCCTCGGCCGGAATCTCGCCCATGCGCCCGGACAGCTCTCGCAGGGCCTCCGCCCACCGGCTCGTCGAGTCGGCCATCATCGCGACGTCGTATCCCATGTCGCGGTAGTACTCGGCTATCGTGACGCCTGTGTATATGCTGGCCTCGCGCGCCGCCACTGGCATGTTCGACGTGTTGGCTATTAGCACTGTGCGCTCCATCAGGGGCTTCTTGGAGTACGGGTCTTCGAGGGAGGGGAACTCCTCAAGCACCTGAGTCATCTCGTTGCCGCGCTCGCCGCAGCCTATGTAGACGACTATCTTCGCGTTGCTCCACTTGGCCAGCTGGTGCTGCGTGACCGTTTTGCCGGTCCCGAACGCGCCTGGGATGGCTCCCACTCCGCCCTTAGCCATGGGGAACAGCCCGTCGATGACTCGCTGGCCGGTGATGAGCGGCTCCTGAGGCAGCAGGCGCTCGGCGTAGGGGCGCGGCGACCTCACGGGGTGATAGTGGAACATAGGCACCGGGCGAACCACTCCGTCCGCGCACCTAACGCGCGCCATGACGTCGGATGTCTTGTGGAACCCCGCCGCGACGACGAACTCGATCGTGCCGTCCATGCCGTGAGGGACCAGCACCTTGTTGTCTATGAGGTCCGTCTCCTTGACCGAGGCGACCTCCATTCCGGCCGTTACGCTGTCTCCGACGCGGCACGAGGGAGTGACCTCCCATGAGCGGTCCATGTCTATCGGGTCGAGCTTGGTGCCCCTTGAGATGAAGCCTCCCTCGAGCTCCATCAGGCGATCGAGCGGCCGGCCTATGCCGTCGATGATGTGCCCTATGAGGCCTGGGCCCAGGCATACCGACAGCGGGCGCTGAAGCCCGACGACTGGCTCGCCGACCCTGAGGCCCGTGGTGTCCTCGTAGACCTGAATGACGGCGGAGTCCCCGTCCATGCTGAGTATCTCGCCAGTGAGGCCGATGCGGCCCACGCGAACGAGCTCGCGCATAGAGAAGTGAGACATTCCGCCGGCCTTGAGGACTGGGCCGTTGATCATCGTAATGTAGGCCCCGGTGGTGGCAGCGGGCTGTTTGTTCAGCAGTGTGTCTTCCATGTGTTCACCATCTCCCGCTCTCTATAGCGCAGCCAGCACTTGTTTGGCGATAGTGTCCGCCATTTCCTCGACCTGAGAGTTCCAGTCCGCGACGACGCGCCACTTTCCCTCGTCGGAGGACAGCACCACTCCGCCCATTATCGGCGCGGGAGCTGGGTCGAAGGCCACGTTAAGCTTCGGGAAGCGGAGTTTCAGTGCGTCAACGACAGCCGGCCCGCGGGAGGCGTCGGCAGCCCGGAGCGCCAGCTTGATCGTCCCGCCGCCTCTCGCCCTGCTTCCTATGTACTTGCAGATGTCGACTGCCATGCCGGCCAGAATGTCGGCGTAGTCGGGACGCTTGTCCAAATCGGCGAGAGCGTCCTGAAACATCGCCATGGCCGACTGAATAAGCTCGTGCTGAAGGCGCAGGCGATCGCCGTCCTTCGCCCGGTTCGCGTCCCTCACGCGCCGGATGGTTATCTCCGACGCGCGCTTCTCAGCGTCCGAGTGTATGGAGCCCAGCATCTCCTCCAGCTTGCGCCTCTGGTCGGCCAGCCAGTTGGAGGACTCCACGCGGGCGCTGTTTATGATGTCGTCGTGAACCGCGGCGCCCTTCTGTAGGATGATCGCCCGAAGCTCCGTCAGCTTCTTCTTATCGTCACCGTCGACTGACGCAGCCGGGGACGCAGTTGTACTTGCCCTTGCCCCCGTGCCATGGGAGCTGGCCGTCGCAGAGGAAATGTCGGCCGCAGCGTTGGTCTTGTCTGTCATTCCATCTTCACCCCTATCGCTTCGCGGATGTAGCGTGAAAGAAAGTCCGCGCCCCGCCGCGATCCATGTCTGTCAGGGATCTCTATCAGCAGGGGCAGGGTCACCTTCGACCTGATCTCCATCACCTTATCCGGTATGCTCTCGGCTGCAACCTCCGTGATCAGCAGGACGCCGACGTCCTTCATGGCCAAAGCGCTCTCGACAGCGCGGGACGTCTCGGCCGGGCCGTGGACGACCACTCCGCCGATGCCAGCCAGTTTGAGCAGCACGAGCGTGTCGTGGTTGTCGCTTATCAGGAAGCCCTTCATAACCAGAAAACCGGCGCTATATCTTGTTGACTATGAAGAGGGAGATAACCACGCCGTAAATGGCGATGCCCTCCGCAAGGCCGAGGTAGACAAGCGTCGAGCCGAACATCGCCGGCTTCTCGGCCACGACTCCGAGCGCCGCCGCTCCGACGACCGCGACGCCTATCCCCGCGCCGAGGCATGCCAAGCCGGTGGACAGACCGGCGCCGATGAAGCCCAGCCCAGCCGCGCTGCCCTCGATAGCCGCCTCAGCCGAGGATGGCTCAGCCGCAAACGCGCTCGCGATCGAAAAGACCAGCATGACGACCGACAGGAGCATCACTCCGGCCAGCACCAGCTTCGGGTGCGAGGGGGGCCTCTTCATGGTAAGCCTACCTGCGGCGAACAACAGAACAACGAACGAGCAAAGCACCAACAAAGATGTCATATTTACCTCTCCTTTGGGGTTTGAGACCCCTTTAGGTTTCCCCGAAAAAATTCCTTTGGGGTCCGCGAGACCCCCTAAGAAAATTACGCTCCAATCCACCTCTCCGGCGCGAAGGCACGCCCCCCGCCTCGGTAGAACTTGGCGAAAAACTCGTAGTACTCCAGCCTGAGGGTTTGTATGAAGACTATGAGGCCCTCAAGCCCAACGATAACGAGGTGCCCAACTATGATGAGCACTGCGCCGAAGATGTTGCCGCCAGGCACATGCCTGACCATCTCGGCCAGAGTGGCAACAGCGAAGCAAAGCCCGGCGTGGTTCATGGCGAACGCAGCCAGACGCACGAAGGACGCTGTGTTGCTTATAAAGCTCAACAGGGCGTGGAGAACCGAAATGACGTGCACTGCCCCTCCGTCGTCCACCTTCGCAGCGTGTCCCTCGAACAGCATCGCCGCTATCGGGTTGCCGAAGAGCATCACCAAGAAGATCAACCCCAGCAGAGTCCCGTAGATCGCCGTGTGGAACTTCAGAGCCTGAATGTTTCCAACCGCTCCGACCGCCCAGCACAGGGCAATCCAGAAAAACGCCATGCCAGCCACGCCCTCAGGGCCTAGCAGAGCCTCGCCCAAGTCCCCGTCCTTGATGCGGTTGTACACGTAGAGGCACATCCCTATGCTGATGATGACGACGCCGATGAACATCGCGGCTATCAGCGTGGCGTTCACGCTCTCCATCGGGTTGAGCCATATCGGGTGGATGAGCTTTTCGTTCCCGAACACGCTGCCGTACAGGAAGCCGAACAGCACGGAGCACCCCCCCGCGATCTTGGCCACCGCGGCTATCTCGCCGCCCATGATCTTCTTGCGCTCGAGGAGCATCACGCCGAGTATCAGCGCTATGCCGTGCCCGACGTCGCCGAACATGAAGCCGAAGAACAGGCAGAAGCTGATGGCAAGTATAAAAGTCGGGTCGGTCTCGCCGTAGGACGGCAGGCTGTAGAGCTTGACCAGCTCCTGAAAGCGCCGGATTATCGGCAGGTTGCTGAGAAGCGTCGGGACGGGCTGTCCCTCGTTCCTGAGCTCAGTCGCCGGCTCGACGATCATGAGCACGTTCGGGGCCTGATTGGCCAGCATAGCGCGGGCAGAATCGCAGCGCGCCTTTGGCATCCAGCCCGACACCACCACCATCTTTTTGTCGGACAGCTCCCGGCGCATCCGGCACGCCGAGTAGACCCGCTGCATCGTGTAGACCGCCCAGTAAAGGTGGTCGAACTCCACGCGTCCACCCGACAGGTAGAGGTCGGGCATCTCGCGGTAGCCCTTGATCTCGGCCTTGATGGACTCCATGCGGTGGCGAACTACGTCGCCGTCGTCGTACTTCCGGAAGTCCTCCGGCCTGAGCGGTATCACGCGGGCGTGCACGGAGGCCAGAACCTTCTCCATCTCAGGGGCGTACTCGCCGGAGCAGAGAGTGATGAAGGTGATCTTCCCCCCGTCATCGACGACCGGCACGGCGATGAACGGCGCTGCCCGCCCAGTCTCGCGCAGCCGCCTCCAGTTGTCCTTGCTGGCAGTCCCAAGCGTTATGCTGCCGTAGGGCAGTCTCGGAACGTCCGAGAACTTCCGCCCCGTGGCGCGAACCGCGTCGCTTAGCTCCAGCATCGCGCGGGATGTCTCGTACTCATCCTCCAGCTTCGCTATCTTGTCGCGCGTGCTGTTCATGTTGGCCAGCATGCCGTCGATTCCAGCCTCAAGCTCCGAGAAGGGCACGGACGGCACGTTATCTATGAACGAGCTCGCCAGCAGCTTCATTCCGGAGTGAGCGCGGAGGTCGTTCAGTTTTCCCATGAGCGCGTCCCATTGGTTAGCCTTTGCGGGGCGGAAGCGGCTGTGTATAGGCTGCCCGCCCATCATCACGTCAGGCTGCATGGGCTCAAAGCTCTCGGCGCCGACGAGCGCCAAAGCGACGCGCTCTATCTCCTCGGCCGGGCCGATGAAGGTCACCCCGGCCATTTCGACTACGGCCATTCTAATCAGCTCTCCTTTGCGCGGACACGCTGATCTATTTTTATTCCCATGTTTCCCGAACCACCGGCGCCCGAACGAGAATCGCGCCGGCGTCGCGCTTGTTGAACCCGTAGCGTGCCGCCTCGATGACCGCCACTATGTCGCGCATCTCGGTCTCCTTGAGCGTGAGGTACGCCGCGATGTTCTGGAAGCCGATCTTGTTCGCCGTGAATATCTGCCCCACGACGGACATCAGGTGGCGGTATATGTTGCGCTCGATCTCGACCTCGCGCCAAGCGTCTCCGTGATCGTCGGCATCCGGGTCGGCGTCGAACACGCCGGCGTAAGGCGTGTTGGCGAGGACGCCGGAGAAGGAGTCGGGCTCCGCAAATGCCGCAGCCGACAGGACGTCGAATTTAGCCCGGAACCGCGCCTTCAGTATGAGGGTCAGAGCCTCCTCGGGAGACAGGGCGAAGAAGCGCCGCGCCCTGTATATCCAGTACAGGTTCACGAGATCGACCCGCGTGCCCACGAGCAGGCGCAGTGCACTGCCCTCCGACCCCCTGACCTCGGACACGTAGGAGTAGAGCCTGTCGAAGTACCACCTGTCCATGGCCATTCCGAGGGAAAACGCGAGCTGCGCCCGTTTGCCGTCTATAAGCACGGCGCTGCCGCCGCCCTCGAAGGACATGGTCTCAGTCATGGCCTCGCGCAGCACTCTGTCCTTGACCGACGCAACTATTTCGTTCAGGGTCTTTGCGTTCTTGAGCTTGTCGCCGTCCACGAGAGTGAGCCTGTAGCCGGCTGCCAGCTCCATTGCCTTGTCGAGGGCTATGTGCCCCCACTCCTCGTTCTCCGCCAAAAAGGCGTCGCCGCGTATGTGGCTTTTCAGCAGGCCGATGTCGAAGGTACAAAGCCACGCCTGCAACAGGCGCCTGTGAGAGTCGTCGATGTACCGCCAGAAGACGATCCCCTCCTCGAGCAGGGCTAGGCTCATCAGGAACTCGAGCTCCGACCGCCTTACCGAATTCAGGTCGACGCCCCTCAGGAGCTGGGCATAGGCTCCCTCTCTGGCGAGGGAGGCGGCTATCTCGCGGACGGAGCCCTTCTCCAGCAGACTGCCGAGCTCGTCGCTCCCCATGAGCTCCGAGCGGCGTATCCTGGCCTTGACCGACGCGGCTATCATGCCCCCGGAGAGCATCAGCCGCGCCCCTCCGCGGCGTGGCGCGCGGCCAGCTCCTCCGCAAGCTTCGCGATAATCGACGGGACGTGCTCGGCGAAGTTGGCCTTCATCTTCTCGCAGACCTTTTTCGACTGCTCGGATATTTGCAGGCTCTCGACGTCGGCTGCGTGCCCTGCCGCCTCCACTCTGGCCCTAGCCTCGGCACGCGCCTTGGATAGCGCCGCCTCCTGCTCGGCCTCGAAGACGCTGTGGGCCTCGCTCTTGACCGTCTCGGCCTCGTGGTCCGCGTCTATTTTCATTCCGAGCGCGTTCTCCTCGGCCTTGAGAAGCACGTCCAAAACATCGGACAGCTTCATTTCTCAACCCCCCTTGTGTGTGTGCTCACGCGGTCACGCGCGGCGGCTCGAAAGCTTGACCCTCGTCATGTCCTCGCGCTCGTTTTCGTCGAGCACGTCCGCTATGTACTTGATCTGCCTCTCGCCGCGCGGTATGAAGACCTTTTCGAGGGCGTTCACGCGCCTGAGGGTCTTGCGTATCTGCATCGCCAGCTGCACGACGCTGGTCTCCGTCTCCGCCAGACGGGCGATGAGGGACACGAGCTTGCGGGCGTTCACGTAGGCGGTGTCGAACACGGACGACGACCCCTCCGACGTTCCGCCGAACGAGTAGACCGGCGTGACGTCAGGCTCTATCTTGTCCACGTCCGGTATGTCTATCCCCATGATCGACCGCAGCCTGATCGTGAAGTGCTCCTCCTCAGGCACGAGGTTGGCTATCTTCTCGACTCGGTTTATGCCCATCGCTATGTTCGCCATCTGAAGGCTGAAGTAGGCATCTCCGAACATCGAGAGCACGCTTGCCTGGATCTCCGCCGCGTCCTTCAGGCGCGACATGAGCTCGGCCATCAGGATGCGGCGCTTCTGCTCAAGGAGGTCGTGGCCGCGCCGCGCAAGCCTCAGCGAGGCCTGAAGCCTCCTCATGTTTCCGCGTGTCGGCGTAACCCCGGCTGCCATCTCAGCGCCTCTTGCCCATGAAGCGGAGCATGTAGAGGAACAGGTTTATGAAGTCGAGGTAAAGCGAAAGGGCGCCGATCACCGCCATCTTGTCGGCTGCCTCCCCGTCCAGGACACGCGCCCCGAAGTCGCGCAGCTTCTGAGTGTCGTACGCCGTTAGGCCCAAAAACACCAGCACTCCGATTATGCTTATCACAAAGTCGAGGGCGCTGCTGCGCATGAACATGTTGATGAGAGCGGCGACGATTATCCCTATGAGCCCCATCATGAGGAAAGATCGCATCGATGTGAGGTCGCGCTTCGTGTAGAGCCCGTAGACGCTCATCGCGCCGAACATGCATGCGGTCGTCAGGAACGCGGCGAACACCGACTCGCCGGTGTAGACCAGCAGAATGACCGACAGGGTGACTCCGTTCAGCACGCTGTAGACCGCGAACATGGCGCGGGCAGTGTTGACGCTGATGCGGTTTATGCCCAAACTGAGGAAGAGCACGAGGCCAAGCTCGGCGAAGATCAGCACCATCATCAGACCGGGCGACGTGAACAGCTCCGACATTATGCTCTGGCTGGACGCGACCGCCTGTGCGGTGACCGCCGTGAGCAGCAGACCGATGGTCATCCAGCGGTAGACCTTGCGGAAAAACTCGTTTGTGGCCTCGAGAGGCCCAGCAAATGTAACGGCCGAATCGTTGCCGAACATTGAAACCCCTCCAATTAGTGTTGTTGCAAAACAGCGGAGGCGCCGCAAGAAAACGCGCCCCCGCCCCAAAGAGCCAGTTTTAGTTCATAGTCAGCAGTGTGAGCAAAACTCCCGCCGCGACGGCTGTGCCGATGACTCCGGCGACGTTCGGGCCCATCGCGTGCATAAGCAGGTAGCTGCCGGGGTTCTCGGCCTGAGACACGCGCTGAACAACGCGCGCCGCCATAGGCACTGCCGAGACGCCGGCCGAGCCGATCATCGGGTTGATCTTGCCGTGGCTCACGATCTTCATAAGCTGACCGAAGAGCACTCCGCCTACGGTGCTGAAGATGAAGGCTATAAGCCCGAGGATGATGATCTTGACCGTGCCCTCGGCGAGGAAGCGCTCGGCTCCCATCGTGCTGCCGACCGAGAGGCCGAGGAAGATCGTCGTGATGTTCAGAAGGGCGTTCTGCGCGGTCTCGCTGAGGCGATCGGTGCAGCCGCACTCGCGGAGCAGGTTGCCGAACATCAGGAGGCCGATAAGCGGGGTGCACGCCGGAAGCACCATGCCAGCCACGAGTGTGCAGATGATCGGGAACAGGATGCGCTCCTTCTTGGACACGGGGCGGAGCTGAGCCATCTTTATAGCCCTGTCGGCCTTGGTCGTGAACATCTTGATGAAGGGCGGCTGGATCAGCGGCACGAGGGACATGTAGCTATATGCCGCGACCGCTATGGCCGGCAGGATCTGCTCCTGTCCCAGCTTCATCGTGAGGTAGATGCTGGTGGGGCCGTCGGCTCCGCCGATGATGCCGATGCTAGCGGCCTCTTTAAGAGAGAAGCCCCAGAGGTTGGCGCCCATGAAGGACACGAACACGCCGAACTGCGCCGCGGCGCCCAGAAGGAACGTTATCGGGTTCGCCAAAAGCGGTCCGAAGTCCGTCAGGGCGCCTATCCCTAGAAAGATGATCAGGGGGTATATCTCTGCCTGGCAGAGCATATATATATAATGGAAGAACCCTCCTGGGTCGTTCAGGCCGGAGAGCGGCACGTTGGACATGAGGGCGCCGAACGCTATGGGCACGAGCAGCAGCGGCTCGAAGCCCTTGGCTATCGCGAGGTAGAGCAGGACAAAGGACACTAGTATCATCACGAAGTAGCCCGGCAGTGGCACGCCGAACAGCTTCACGTTGATGAGGAAGAGCTGGGAGAACCCCGACGTAGCCGCGAGGTCGCCCAATGACTTCAGGTACATCTCCATCTATAACATACCTCCAAACAAAATCCGTCGGCGGGGCGGGCGTAGGGGAAACGGGAAAATATGCCCCGACCCCCGCCTCAGAGAGCCGCTCAGCCGATAACGATCATGACGTCGCCGGTGTTGACGGCGTCGCCGCTCCGCACGCGGACTTCCTTGACGGTGCCGGAGGATGTCGCGAAGATCTCGTTCTCCATCTTCATGGCCTCGAGCATGAGCACGAGGTCGCCGGCCTTGACGGCGGCGCCGACCGCGACCTTGACGTCGAGCACCTTGCCAGGCATAGGGGCCTCCACGACGGAGGCGCCGGCAGCGACGGGAGCGGCGGCAGGAGCGGCGGCGGGAGCCTTAGCGGGAGCCGGAGCGGCGGCAGGAGCCGGTGCGGGAGCCGGAGCAGCAGCAGGAGCAGGCCGAGGCGCAGGAGGCGCGCCGGCGCCGAGGTCTTCAACTTCCACAACGTAAGCGGTTCCGTCGACGGTAACTTTATACTTAGCACTCATAGTGTAAAAAAACCTCCTAAATAAAACGGATTCCAAAGGGTCAAAGACCCTTTGGCGGGGTCTGGGGCAGCGCCCCAGAGCTTACCTAGCCTTAGCCTTAGCGTTTCCAAACTGGAGCGATGCCGCCGTTGACGTTCTCGACGTGGGAGGTCGAGCGCCACATCCTGTTGGCCTCGGAGAGGATGGTGCGTCCCCCAGCGATGAGCGGGGAGATGCTGAGGATGCGGCCGAGGCCGTGGGTAGCTGCCAGCACTGCCGCGGTTATGGCCGCGACGTGGGCGTTGCCTGATGCTGCCGGCGCCGGGGCGCTGGGCGCGGCCTGCTGCTTGGGCCCGCTGCCGGCGCTTCCTGCGCCGCCGGAGCCTGTCGTTACGAACCTCATCGCGTAGATGACGCAGGTGAGGCCGAACAGCACGATGAACACTATCGAAAAGGCGATCAAGGAGTAAATGGCCGCTGTGCCGAAGTCCACGAACTTCGCTGCCGCTGCTGCTGTCTGCATACTTCTCAGCCTCCTAGTGGGGAATCACGCCGTGCTTGCGGGCTGGGCGGGAGACGCGCTTGCTCTCTATGCCGACGAGAGCGAGCCAAATTTCCTTGCGGGTGTCCTCGGGGAAGATGACGCGGTCGACGAAGCCGCGCTCGGCGGCGACGTAGGGTGTTGCGAAGGCGTGGCGGTACTCGTCTATCTTCTCAAGGCGCGTCTTGGCCGGGTCGGAGGAGGCGTCGATCTCCTTCTTGAAGACGATGTTAGCGGCCCCTTCGGCGCCCATGACGGCTATTTCGGCCTGAGGCCATGCGAGCACCATGTCGGCGCCCAGGGCCTTGCTGCTCATGGCGAGGTAGGCTCCGCCGTAGGCCTTGCGCAGGATGACTGTAACGAGCGGCGTGGTGGCCTCGCTGTAGGCGTAGAGCATTTTTGCCCCGTGGCGGATGATGCCGCCGTACTCCTGGGTCACGCCGGGGAGGTAGCCTGGCACGTCCACGAAGGTCACTATGGGCAGGTTGAAGGCGTCGCAGTGGCGGATGAAGCGGCTGGCCTTGTCGGAGGCGTCGATGTCGAGGCAGCCGGCCATGAACTGGGCCTGGTTTGCGATTATGCCTATGGGGCGTCCGCCGACGCGCCCGTAGCCTGTGAGGATGTTGCGCGCCCAGCCGGGCTGAACCTCGGTGAAGACTCCGTCGTCCAGCACCTTCTTCAGGACGTTGTGAACGTCATAGCTCTTGTTGGGGTCAGTGGGTACGACCTCGCGGAGGGAAAGCTCGGCGCGGTCCGGGCTGTCTGAGGACTCGACGACCGGGGCGTCGTCCAAGTTGTTGGAGGGGAGGTAAGAGAGGACCGCCCGCACCTGGTCGAAGCACTCGGCCTCGGTCTTGGCGATGAAGTGGGCGTTGCCGCTCTTCTCGTTGTGCGTCTTGGCGCCGCCGAGGGCCTCGCTGGTGACCTCTTCGCCTGTGACGGCCTTGATGACGGCTGGCCCTGTGATGTGCATGACGCTTGTCTTATCGACCATGAAAATGAAGTCCGTGAGGGCTGGGCTGTAGACGGCGCCGCCGGCCGTCGGCCCCATGATGACGGAGATCTGAGGGACTACGCCGCTGGCGATGGTGTTGCGGAAGAAGATCTTGCCATAGCCGTTGAGGGAATCCACCGCTTCCTGGATTCGGGCGCCACCGGAGTCGTTTATGCCGATCATTGGGCAGCCCATTTCGAGGGAGAGGTCCTGAACCTTGGCGATCTTGTCGGCGTGCTTTTCGCCGAGGGAACCGCCAAGCACCGTGAAGTCCTGGCTGAACACGAAAACCTTGCGTCCGTCGATCGTGCCCCATCCGGTTACGACGCCGTCCCCTAATGGTTTGGTCTTTTCGAGACCGAAGTTGGTGCAGCGGTGCGTCACGAGCTCGTCGATCTCGACGAAGGAGCCTGGATCGAGGAGCTGAGCTATGCGCTCCCTCGCCGTACCCTTGCCCTTCTCCTTCTGTTTCGCGACGGCTTTCTCGCCGCCGCCTGCGATGGCTGAAGCGTTCTTCTTCTTCAGCTCTTCGCAGAGTTCGTCGATACTGCGGCTTGCCATACTGAAAGATTCCTCCTTTTGTCCTTTTTCGGAGCGCCGGTCTGTTCTCCGGCCCGAAGGTGCCAAGCGGCAAATTCAGTCCAAGCAAGAACATATGATTTGCCTAATGCGGAAGTATACAGCATTTTTTACGAAAAATACCACAAAAAATCTAGGCTGAAAGGGAAGATTATTTCAACTCCCCTCCTGCCCTCGACGAGTTTGCCACGGCCAGCAGAGCGGTGCCGACGTCGGCGAAGACCGCCGCCCACATCGTCGCCTCGCCGAGCGCCCCGAGGGCCAGCACGACTGCCTTGACGGCCAGGATGAACGCCACGTTCCACCTCACTATGCCGCTGGTCTTCCTCGCCACGCGGATGGCCACGGCCACCTTGGACGGCTCGTCCGTCATGAGGACGATGTCCGCGGCCTCCACTGCCGCGTCGGAGCCGACCCCGCCCATGGCTATGCCAACGTCGGCGCGGGCGAGGGCCGGGGCGTCGTTGATGCCGTCGCCGACGTAGACGAGCCGGCCCCCAGTCTCCTTGAGCGAGTCGAGCCGCTCCAGCTTCTGGTGCGGGAGGAGCCCGGCGCTGACCGAGGCCGGGTCCAGCCCGACGCGTGCGGCCACGTCCTCCGCCGCCTCGCGCGCGTCTCCCGTGAGCATGACTACGCGCCTGACCCCGAGCTTCCTCAGGGCATCGACCGCGGCCCGTCCGTCCGGCTTGACCTCGTCCGCTATCCCGATGCGCCCGACGCACGCGCCTCCCCTGGCCACGTAGACGGCTCTCCCCTCGCCCCCGTCCCTCGCGACGCCGAACTCGTCCATGAGGGCGGCGTTCCCGACGAGCACCTCTACGCCGTCTATCACTGCCCTCGTGCCCTTGCCGGCTATCTCGCCCGCCTCCGAGACCGAGCCGCGCACGGCCGGGGCAGCCCGGCGGATCGACGCCGCTATGGGGTGGTCGGACGCGCTCTCGGCCATGGCGGCGAGGGAGAGGAGCTCCTCCTGAGTCATTCTGGGCTCTAATGCCTCGACCCCGGTCACGCGGAACCGCCCGGTCGTAAGAGTCCCGGTCTTGTCGAAGACGACCGTGTCCACGTCGCCCAGCGCCTCGAGGCAGACCCCTCCCTTGACGAGGACGCCGTTCCTCGACGCCCCGCCTATCCCGGCGAAGAACCCAAGGGGGATCGATATGACCAGGGCGCAGGGGCACGAGGCCACGAGAAAGACCAGGGCGCGGTGAGTCCACTCCGCCCACGCCCCGAAGCCGAGCATGGGAGGGACGGCCCCGAGGGCTGCCGCCGCGGCGACGACCGCCGGGGTGTAGACGGCGGCGAAGCGCGTTATGAAGCTCTCGACCCTCGCCTTCTTCTCGCCGGCGCTCTGGGTGAGCCTCAGTATCTTCGAGACCGTGGACTCGCCGAACTCCTTCGAGACCCTGACCGAGATGAGGCCGCTCTTGTTTATCGAGCCAGAGAGCACCTCGTCGCCCGGCGCGGCGCAGCGCGGCATCGACTCGCCGGTGAGGGCAGACGTGTCTAGCTCCGTCCTGCCGTCCGTGACGACCCCGTCGAGTGGCACCTTCTCGCCCGGCTTCACAGCTATGACGTCCCCGACGGCGACCTCCTCGGGGGCGACGCGCTTCAGGCCGCCGTCGGTCTTCAGGTTGGCGAAGTCCGGGCGTATGTCCATCAGGGCAGTTATGGAGCGCCGCGACCGCTCGACCGCCCGCTCCTGACAGGCCTCGCCTATCTGATAGAACAGCATGACCGCGACCCCCTCCGGGTACTCGCCTATCGCGAAGGCCCCGAGGGAGGCGACGCCCATAAGGAAGTTCTCATCGAAGATCTTTTTTACCCCTCCTCTGGCGTTCTCGGCGGCGCGGAACAAAACGTCTCCGCCCGTCAGAATGTAGGACGCGGCGAACAGGGCGAGGGCAGACCAATCGGGGGCGGAGAGCAGTCCCGCTTTAACTGCGAACCCGGCCGCGAACAGGGCAGCGCCGGCCAGAATCCTCGCGAACCACCAGCACCATTTTCTGCCCCCGCCTTCGCAGTCCGGGCAACAGCAGCGGCGATCTTCGCGCTCAGTCTTCATTTATATTACTCACGCCTTTCGCAAACGTGGAGCATGCCCTGGGCGAAGATGCCCACCACGTGCTCGTCGTCCAGAGAGTAGTAGACCGTCTTGCCGTCGCGCCTCGGCTTGACCAGGCGCGTTTGGCGAAGAGCCCGGAGCTGGTGGGAGATGGACGACTTCGACATGCCGAGCAGCGCCGCTATGTCGCACACGCACATCTCGGACTGCTGAAGCGCGAAGAGGATGCGCACCCTAGTGGAGTCCCCGAACATCTTGAAGAGCTCGGCGAGGTCGAACAGAACGCCGTCGTCCGGCATGACCTGCCGCACGGCCTCGACCGTCTCCTCGTGAACTACGCAGCACTCGCAGAGCGCAACTGGCTCAGTCATCAGGCCAGCCTCCTTTTTATTTATGAACATATGAGCAGTTGTTCAACAGTTCGTTAAATATAACACGGCCCGTCGGTTTGTCAAGCGGACTGGGCAAAATTCGCGCGCCGAGGGTTATAATGGCCTGGCACGGTTTACTAATCCGAGGTGATTGTATGTTCGACGGAGTTAAAAAATTTCTGGGGCTCGACCCCAACGAGAACGCGCTTAAAAAATACCGGGGCGTCGTTGACCGGGTGAACGACCTGACCGAGTCGACCGAGGCGATGAGCGACGCCGACCTCCGGGCGCTGGGTGCGGCGCTGAGGGGCAGGGCCGACGCTGGCGAGCCGCTCGACGACCTCCTGCCTGAGACGTTCGCGGCGGTTCGCGAGGCATCGCGGCGGACTATAGGGCTTCGGCACTACGACGTTCAGCTCATCGGGGGGGCGACGCTTCACGACGGGCGCATAGCCGAGATGCGCACAGGAGAGGGCAAGACCCTCGCCGCCACCCTGGCGGTCGTGCTGAACGCCTTGGCCGGGCGGGGAGTCCACCTGATAACGGTCAACGACTACCTGGCCCGCAGGGACGCGGCGTGGATGTCCCCCATATACAGCTTCATGGGCATGTCCGTCGGAGTCATATACCCGTACATGCCGCCTGAGGAGCGCTACGAGGCATACCGAGCGGACGTGACCTACGGGACTAACAGCGAGTTCGGCTTCGACTACCTGCGCGACAACATGGTCATGCACAAGGAGCAGATGTCGCAGAGGGAGCACTTCTACTGCATCGTGGACGAGGTGGACTCGATCCTGATAGACGAGGCCCGCACGCCGCTCATCATATCCGGGCCTTCGGACGACAACGTGGAGCTCTACTCCCGCGCGGACGGAGTGGCGCGGCAGCTGCGCGAGGGGCCGGACTACGAGAAGGACGAGAAGGAGCGCAACATAGCCCTCACCGAGGCCGGCATACAGCGCTGCGAGGAGATTCTCAAGATGCCAGGGCTCTTCTCCGACGCCGCCCACTCGGAGCTTGCCCACAGGATAGTCCAGTCCCTGAAGGCTCACAGGCTGTTCCAGCGCGACGTGGACTACGTGGTCAAGGACGGGGAGATCGTCATAGTGGACGAGTTCACTGGGCGCCTGATGGTCGGGCGGAGGTACTCCGACGGGCTGCACCAGGCCATAGAGGCGAAGGAGCGCGTGAAGATAGGCCGCGAGAGCCAGACCCTAGCGACGATAACCCTGCAAAACTACTTCCGGATGTACAAAAAGCTTGCCGGCATGACGGGAACGGCGGCGACCGAGGCGGAGGAGTTCCACGACATCTACGGCCTCAGCGTCGTGACGATCCCCACGCACAAGCAGATGATACGCGTGGACGCCCCCGACGTCATCTTGGGCACGGCGGCGGAGAAGTTCGCCGCGGTCGCGGAGGAGGTGGAGGAGCGGCACAAGAAGGGCCAGCCGGTCCTAGTCGGCACGACGTCGATAGAGCACTCCGAGCGGGTCAGCAAGCTCCTGAAGGGCCTCAAGGTTCCCCATCAGGTGCTGAACGCCAAGCACCACGAGAAGGAGGCTGGGATCGTGGCCCAGGCCGGGCACTTCGGGGCCGTCACAGTGGCCACGAACATGGCCGGGCGCGGGACGGACATCATGCTCGGCGGGAACCCGGAGTTTTTGGCCAAGGAGAAGCTTCTGGCCGACCGCCCGTCCATCGACTGGAAGGTCAAGGCCATCGACCGCGACGCGGCTTACTCTTACTTCACCCAGTACGCGAACCTCAGGCCGGAGGACATAGCGGACAACTTCCTCAAGGAGCACGCCCGCGGCATAGCGTCGCCCGACGAGTGGCGCGCCTTTTTGACCGACGCATTCGCCACCATGAAGCGGGCCTACGAGAAGCGTCTCGCTGAGTTCGTCACCTCGTGCCAGGGCGAGCACGACAAGGTCGTGGCGCTCGGCGGGCTTGCGATAGTCGGAACGGAGCGGCACGAGTCGCGGCGCATAGACAACCAGCTTCGTGGCCGCGCCGGGCGTCAGGGCGACCCTGGCGAGAGCCGCTTCTACCTCTCGCTGGAGGACGACCTGCTGCGCCTCTTCGGCTCCGAGAAGATTCAGAGCCTGATGGGCAAGCTCGGAATGGCCGACGGAGAGGCCATAGAGTCGCCCATGCTGTCGAAGGTCATAGAGTCCTCCCAGCACAAGGTGGAGCAGATGCACTTCGACGTGAGGAAGCAGCTCCTGGCCTACGACAACGTCATGAACCAGCAGCGCGAGGCGGTGTACTCCGAGCGGGGGACGATCCTCCGCGAGCCGGACATGGTGAGCTACGGGCGCGACGTGGCGTCCGGCGTCGTGCGGAACCTGCTGGAGCGTTACTTCCCAGAAAAAGATGACCCAGCGCCGGACCGCGCGGCGGCGAGGGCACGGTCGCTGTTCGGCCTGGCCCCGAACGACGCGCTCGGAGATGCCATCGCGGGCCTCGAGACGCGGGAGGTAATGAGAGACGAGGAGGAGAACATAGTCGGCCTGTCCGCGGCTAAGTACGACGAGCGTGCCGCGTCGATGCCGCCGGACGTCGCTAACGGCCTTGCGCGCTACATAGTGCTCAACACGCTGGACTCGGCGTGGCGCGACCACCTCCTCGCGATGGACGAGCTTCGGCGTGGCATAGGCCTCCGCGCCATAGGGCAGAAAGACCCGCTGCTCGAGTACCAGTTCGAGTCGTTCAGCCTCTTCCAGGAGATGATGCGGAGGGTCAAGGAGTCCTTCACCGAGCAGTTCTTCCGCGTGAAGGTCGTGTCCGAAGACGCTCTGGCCGGCCTCAGCAGAGGCAAAAGGAGGCAGATGGTCGAGGGGGGCTCGGACTTCGCCCTGCCTAGGTTCGACGCCAGGCCAGGCGAAGGGGCAGGAGCGGAAAAGAGGCAGCCGCTGCGCAAGAGCGCGAACGAGAAGGTCGGGCGCAACGACCCGTGCCCATGCGGAAGCGGCAAGAAGTACAAACATTGTTGCGGCAGGTCATAGGACATGAATAACGAAAACAGAGGTTTCATTTTGTCTTTCGCTTTTTTAACGGCGTCGGCTCTCGCCTGCTTTGCCCTGTGCGCTGCGGTTTTGCTAGGCCCAGGCCCTGCCTCCGCCGCACCGATCAGGCCGTTCGGCACGGGGAGCCGCCCGATCGAGCCGCTCGCCGCACCTCTGAGCGTCAGGCTCGCCGGGGACGCGCAGCGGCGCGGCGACCTCGGCGTCAACGTAAGGAGCATGATCCAGATCAACCCGGACTTCTCGACGTTCCCCGAGTCGAACGGGATAATCTGGCTGAAGCGGGTCGAGCACAGCCTGTCTCCGAGCGTAGGGGCCGAGCGCCTGACAGTCTGGGTGATACTTGGACGGACCGGGCTTGACGAGCGCTGGCTCAAATGGAGCATTCCGTCGGACGGGGCGTTCGTCGAGGCCTCGGTCTACTCGCCGGGCAGCGGCTCCAAGGTGGCCGACGTGCCCTCCATAAACGACGCGGACGCCGGCGTCAGGTCGGTGTCCTTCGCGAACCTGCCGGAGGAGTTCATACTGGTCGTCGCCTACCGCGAGTCGTTCCCCGACAGGCTGGCAGCCGAGGACGTCGTCTGGGCAGAGGAGGAGCTCCCGATGTGGGAGGCGATAATCACGGTCTCGCTCCCCGAAAGCATGCCGTTTTATCACATGACGAACTTCGGCGCCGAGATGACCGAGACGGTGCAGCGCGTCGGAGGCCGGTCGTCGGGCGAAATCCTGCGCGAGTGGCGCGTGATAAACGCCCCGGCGTCGCGCGGCCTGATGCGTGCCGAGCCAAGGCGGTGCGTGGCGTTTTCCTCCACCAAGGGCTCTCAGGCCGTCATAAGCATGCTGAGGGGGCTGGACGCGACCGTCCCCGTGATCTCCGAGAGCGTCACGGACAAGACCGCGTGGCGTTTTTTGCAGTGGCTCTACGACCGCCCCGTGATGCGAGTCGAGGGCGGATCGGTTAGAAACAATATCCCGTCGACGCCGCCTTGGACTCGGGAGGAGAAGGTGCTGCTGGCCTACCGCAAGCTGAGCGCGGCCGGCATGGGCTACGACAGGCTGCGTCTGCTGCGGCGCTTCGCCTACGCGCCGGACGACGGCGAGGAGACGCCGGTGTGCGCGGCGATGGCCGCCGAGCCCGTGCTGGCGATCAAGGGCGACGGCGGGGCGTTCGTCTACTTGGACATGGCGAGCAGGCCGAGGCAGGGCGACAGCTCCCTGACGCTCTGGGGCACCCAGCTGCGCGGCCTAGTGCCGGGCGGGGCCGACGTCGAGGAGGTCCGCGTGCCCTACGCGCGGGACAACAAGCTGTCGCTGCTGTTTGAAATGAAGCTCGGAGCGGACGGAACGCTCGACGGCTTCGTCAAGGCGACGGGCCGGGGGGCTTGGCGCGACATAATGGCGAGCGCCGGGGACGAGGGGTTTTTGCGCGAGATAATGCCGTCCGTCCGCTCGTACAGGGAGATCGGCGAGGGCGGAAAGAGCAGGAGGCGCCGCGAGAACACCGACGAGATAACCGCCGTCTTCGAGACCACGAGGGCCATAGCCGCTGGGAGCAACATGCTGGTCAGCTTCCCCACTGTGCTTCCGGCGTGGCTGAACGCGATGTCAGCGCCGCTTTTGCTGCGCTTCCCGTTTTCGATCGACGCGAGGGTTCACATAACCATGCCGCCCGGCGCGGTGGACGTGCTGATGCCTGAGGCAATGGACCGCGGGTCTGGGAAGGCGCGATGCGTGACCTCCTACCGCGTCGCGCGGAACAAGAAGACCGCCGCCGCCGAGGCTAGGCTGAACGTGTCGAACGTGTCATTTGCCGCCGACGACGCGAGCACGCTGGCCTCGGCCATTCAAGCGTGGAGGGTGTTCATGTCGACCTCCCTGCCAGTCAGACTCAGGCAACAATGAAGACAAAGCGTACAACGCCTCGGCTGCTTTCCCTGCTCTTCTGGCTCTTCTGCCTATTTACTTTAGCTCTCGCCCTCGGAGTCTGCCCCTCGTCGGAGGCCGCCTTTATGCGGCGCGAGGACTTCCTGTCGAAGCTGCTGGCCGCGAGGGGGTTTGAGACGACGAACAGCGCCCCTGACAACGCCGCGCTCATCCTGAAGAGCGGCATCGTCACCGACTCTGTGGCGAAAACCGACGCCCCTGTCACGCGGCGCGACGCGGTGCGCTGGATGATCCAGTCGCTCGGCCTCTCGATGGAGGCGCGGATATTGTCGCGGCTCGACCCGGCTCTGACAGACCTGCCGTTTCGCGACGCAAAATCCCTTCCCGACTACGAGAGGGGATGCCTGGCCGTGGCCTACATGATGAAGCCGCAGCTGGTTCGATCGCGGGCGGAGTTCGGGGCGTCGCACAAGATGCAGCCCGACGAGGCCATGGCCCTGCTGGAGGCCGTCCGCGAGGCCGGAACCGCCATGTCCCTCGACCTGCGCATTTCTCCCGCGCGGGGCTTGAACCTCTCTATTCACCGCGAGGGGACGTTCAGCGGAGTCCCGAAGTGGCGCGTGTACGTGGACGGCTTCGACGGCCGCGAGCAGGCGGAGGCGGCGCGCAAGGCCCTGGCCAAGCGGGGCTTCAGCACCGAAGTCAGCAGCCCGAACTACGAGTGGCGGCTAACTGGCCCTGTCATGGAGGACTACGGCGACGTGCGGCGCCTCGCGGCCATAGCCGAGGGCATGGGGAAGACGGCAAGAATTTTCCCAACGGTCATAAACTCGAACTCCCAGCCTCTGTACTGGGTCATGCTGGTCATAGACCCGTCGCGCCGCTCTCTCGTTCCGGTGATGCCACACGGCGACCCGGCGGACGGGATGAGCCTCCTTGCCCCCCTGTCGTCATTGATCAAGAAAAACCACGCGGCCATTAACGCGGGCTTTTTCGCCGTGACGGGCCGGAACAAGGGCTTTCCCATAGGGACTCTGTACGCCGACGGCAAGCTGCTGAGCAGGCCGAGCAACGGGCGCAGCTGCATCGGCTGGCGCTCAGGCAAGGCCGGCACGACCGTCCGGGCGGCGTTCGGCGTCGCCAAATGGAACGCGGAGTCCGGCATCTTCGACGACGGCGTCTGGGACGACATGGAGTACGTCATGCAGGGCGGCCCGCTGCTGATACGGAACGGCGAGGTCGTGCTCACCTCGGAGGGATTCAAAGCCCAGATGACCGACCTGCGGCACCCTCGTTCGGTAGTTGGGCTAACGAGGGACGGCCGGTGGTTCTTCTTCGTGGGGGACGGCCGCGACTCGACGCACAGCGTTGGCTTCACCCTACGCGAGGCGGCGGACCTCCTTCTGGAGCTCGGCGCGTCCTACGCCCTGAACCTAGACGGCGGCGGGTCAAGCGAGATGATAGTGAACGGCGTCATGCTGAACTCACCGTCCGAGAAGCGCGAACGCCCGATAAGCTACGGCATAGCCGCCGAGCCTCGCTGAGTTTTGCCCACCGCGAAGCCTAATAGATTATTGTTTGCTTGCGAACAACCCTGATGAGGTTTCTAATCGTAGAGGCGAACCTCCTATGCAGGAGGCCGTTTTTCAAGACCCAATTGGAGCATTCTATATGACCCAGCACTCTGGAGATCTCGTTGCTCAGAGCGACGTTGCGCCTGACCTCCGGCAGAGCATTGATCGCCTCGAGGCTCTCTCTTTCACTTCCATCTCTCCCTCCTATATGTCCGTAATCGTGGTTCTGATGCACGGCCACGACGTCGTCTGTGGCGTCCACGACTGGGATTCCGCGCATGACGGCGTCGGCCACCATCCAGTCGTCGAAGGCCATTCGTCCGATAGCGAAGGGCGGGATATGCTCGTA
>JAISUL010000057.1 GCA_031272145.1 Synergistaceae bacterium | reverse complement strand
AACGACAGCGGCAGCGGCACCGTGTCGTTCGCCATAGAGATGCCGCTGATTGACGATAAGGTCAAGCCAGACAACGCCAGCACTCTCTCGGCGGACCTTGGAGCGGTCTACTCCAACGTACAGT
Organism: Synergistaceae bacterium; assembly: GCA_031272145.1. Lineage (GTDB taxonomy): Bacteria > Synergistota > Synergistia > Synergistales > Aminobacteriaceae > JAISUL01. Next base: position 11,774 of record JAISUL010000057.1, on the reverse strand, counting down.
TCACTACGACGGTCAACACGACCGGCAGCCCGGTGCCGTGGGGTACGGGCGTGCTGCAGGTCACGGGCACGGCGGCGAATCAAGCTGCATTGGAGCGTTTGCGCGTCTCCTGCGTCTATTGGGCAACGGGCGGCGTCGAGTACTACCAGAACCTGACGCCCGTAACCTACGACGAGATGAACCCGAACCGTGAAGGCGTAATCGGAGAGACAGTGCCGCGTCCCGACGCTAACCTTTGCGAGATCACGTGGACTTTGAAGCGCGACGGGACGTGCACAATCCGTGTGAGGATCGCGCTCGACCTCGGCAACGTGTCGCCCTCGCAGATCGCGGCCATATCGGCGATCTTCGACGGGCTGAAGGCTCTGTCGGAGATCTCTTACAGGCTGGCGGATATGGGAACATACGTCGATATGACGTTCGACGCCGCGAGCCTTGACGCGCTGAATGGCGCTAAGCTGGAAAAGATTTCCTACCAGCTTGCGGACGGCACGGAATACGTGCAGACGTACTCCGAGCCTTTGGCTCTGGCGGATATAAACGCCACGGAGAACACCCAGTCTGGCGGAGACGACGGGGGCAGCTGGGGCTGCAGCACCGGGGGGTTCTCAATAGTTGCCGCTGCCCTCGCTCTGGCATTGGCGGCCAAGCGCCGGAGGTAGCAACGATAGGATAGGCAAAGGGGCCCGCGGTACACCCGCCGCGGGCCCCTTTCTACCCCTAACCCGCCAAACTCACCGCCCCAGCGCCTCCCGCAGATACCCCGCCAGCACGCGCGTCCGCTCCTCACGGCCGCGGGCGTTCAGGTGATACGCCGTGTCGTACATGTCCTCCATCGGGTACAGGAACTCCTCGAAGCTCCCCAGCATCGGCACGCCCTTTCCCGCGTAGAACTCCTCGATGATTGCGACGTTGCGGCGCGTGACCTCGGAGTCGTAGGCCTTGTCGTACAGACGCGACGGGTAGGTGGCGATGAACGTGACGCCACGGGCGCGGCAGCGGTCGATAAACTCCGCAATGTTCTCAAGCGCAGCAGCGCTCACAGCGCCGGGCGTGACGAGTGTATGCGACGGCGCCGGCGGATGAGCGGGGTCGAGGACGCAGCCGTCGTTGCTAAGAATATCGCCGTAGGGGTTTATCTGCGTCCACTCCGCTACTTCGTGTTTGGCCACCCCGCCCAGGCGTGTTATAGTCGCATGAAACAGCGCGCCTTCTTTCAAAAAAACTAACGCCGCCTGCGCGGCGCCTACTCTTCTGAAGAAATAATCGGTGTCGTACTCAATGGTGTAGACCACCTCCTCAATGTGCGTATTCTCATACATCTCGTATTCCAGCGGGGCTAGAATAACGTCACCTGATCTCGCTATAGCGTCTGCTATTCGCAAGACATATGGACTCAGGCCGGCGGTCAGCCCGAAGTTGAATGCCGGAATCCCCATCTCGGTCAGTGTCTCCGCGCTTATGCCGAACAGTCCGTTGGAACCGGACGATATGATCACCTTAGGCTTGGTTATCTCAGAGGCTAGATGCGCCTTGGTTTCAATGAACTCGTGATACTCTGCGCGCCAATACGTATTCGCCCAATAAGCCGCGGCGCACCACAAGGCAAACGTCGCCACCAAGGCGCACGACGCGATCGCGTAGTACCTGATATAGGCCTTCATATTTGCCTCCTAGAAATTGAAGTACAGGAACTCGGACACTGCTGTGCCGAAGAGCACCTCGCGGAGCGCTAAGAACAGCAGTCCGCCGGTGAGCGCAGGCAGCCAAAGCGGGTACTTTGCGACCGGCTTGCCCGATGACTCCATCGTGTAGCCCACTACGCGCTGAATGTTGGGCAGCAGGGTCAAAGTCAGCGCGATGGCGGCGTATATCAGGTGCACTCTCGCCCCGAGCGTTGGATAAGACGTCACAGACGTCAGCGAAGCCAAGGACATGCCGCGGAAGTCTAGCATTCTTGACAGTAGGGTCACGGCGTCGCCGAGGCTCTCGGCTCGGAAGAACACCCATGCGCAGACGACGGCGGCAAAGGTCAGAGGCCATGCGATTGGTTTCGGGAGGGTTAGGCCTGTCTTGCGCCAGAGGTGGTTCACCGACAAGTAGAGGCCGTGGAGGCCGCCCCATATCACGAACGTCCATCCGGCGCCGTGCCACAGGCCGCCAAGGAGCATCGTCAGCATCAGGTTCCGTGCCCTCAGCAGGGGGCCGCGCCTGCTCCCGCCTAGGGGGATGTAGAGGTACTTCTTTAGGAACGCCGACAGGGTCATGTGCCACCTGCGCCAAAACTCGATTATCGACGTGGACTTGTACGGCGAGTCGAAGTTTATGGGCAGCCTCATGTTGAACATCAGGCAGAGGCCTATGGCCATCTCGGAGTAGCCGCTGAAGTCGAAGTAAATCTGCAGCGCGTAAGCCAGGGCGCCCAGCCAAGCCTCGGCGAACGTGGCAGATGGCGCGGCGGCGAAGACCACGTCCACAGTCCGCGACAGGCCGTCCGCGACCAGGACTTTCTTTGCCAATCCGACGGTCAAGAACGTCAGTCCGGCGCAGATGTTTTCGTTGGATAGCTTCAAGAACTCCGGCTTCGAGAACTGGGGGATCAAATCTTTATGATAGAGGATGGGGCCTGCTATCAGCTGGGGGAAGACCGTTATGAACAGCCCGTACGTAATGGGGCCGTAGCGCCGCACGCCGGCCTCTGTGCTGACGTCGACAAGGTAGGCTATCTGGGTGAAGGTGAAAAACGATATAGCCAGGGGGAGGGGGACGTCAGGAACTGGGCATATGCCGGCAAAGACGCTGTTCAGCGACTGGGCGATGAACGCGGCGTACTTGAACCAGCCGAGCAGCAGGAGGTTGGCCGCGACGCCTGCAGTGGTAAAACAAAGGCGCCGGCGCCGGTCGGACGCGTCGGCGATGGCTCTGCCCATCAGGAAGTTAAACGCCATGGAGATGAGTATCACCGGCAGGTTGCGGGGATTCCAGTAGGAGTAGTAGAACAGCGACGCGAGCACGAGGAAGGCCATCGCCGGGGAGCGCAGGCGCAGCGAGGCCAGGGAGTGATAGGCGATGAAGGTGACGGGTAGGAACGCGAACAGGAACTCAGGGGAGTTGAAGAGCAAAGTTCACTCACGCCTCCCTTCGGGGCGAAGAGAGGGGCGAGCGACGAGAGGCTCAGTTACGCAGGACGACGAGACGACAGACTGCTGACTGCTGACTGCTGACTGCTGACTGCTGACTGCTGACTGCTGACTGCTGACTGCTGACTGCTGACAATTATACCACACCTTTCGGAAAAAGTCAAGGGGTTTCGGGGACTTTGTTGAACTTTTTTTGCTTTTTTTATCACCCCCCTCCAACTCGCCAGTAACTCACATGCTGAACCGCGACAGCGACTCGTTCAGAGAGGAGGCCATTTCCCCAAGGCTATCCGCCGTGTGGGAGACCTGATGAGATGCCTCCAGCGTCTCCGTCGCCTCGCTCTTGATGCTCTCGATCTGCGACGTCAGCTGCTCCATCTGCCGGACTAGGGCGTCCGCCCTGCCTGCCACGTCGGCGAGGATGGAGGTCTGCTCCTCGACTAGGCCGAAGATGTGTTTCGTGGACTCGTTCGCGGCCTCGATGCTCCGGGAGGACGTCATCAGGTCGTTCTTGGCGCCTGCCGCGTCCCCGATGGTCTTCTCAAGGATGGTCACGGACTTCGCCGCGTCTTCGATGACCTGCTGGGTCTTCTCTCGAATCGGTTCGATGACCTGATTGACGCGCTTGGCCGCGCCGGAGGACTCCTCGGCCAGTTTCCTGACCTCGTCCGCAACCACGGAGAACCCCCTGCCGCTCTCTCCCGCGCGTGTGGCCTCTATGGCAGCGTTCAGCGCCAGCAGGTTCGTCTGGGCCGCTATCCCAGTGATGACTGAGACGAAGTTGGTGATCTCCCCTATTGACTGCTCAAGGGAGTTGATGTGCTCGTTGCTGCCGCTCACCGTGGCCATGACCTGCTCCATCTCGCTCAGGACGCGGTTGAAGCTCTCCGCCGCCGCCTGCGCATGTACGGAAACGTCGCGCAGGGACTTGGTCGACTCCTCCGCCGAGGTCGAGACCTGGGCCGCGTCGGCGGACACCTGCTTCAGCCTGTCGTTGGTCTCGGCCGACAGGGTCTGAGTCTCGCGGGAGATCGCCACCACGGCGGAGACGGAGGCGTCGATTTTCCTCGCGGACTCCCCCGTGGCCGCCGCCAGGGCCGAAAGCTCCTCCGCGTCGCTGGTCACAGTGTCGGCCGAGCCCTTGGTGTCCCGCAGGCAGTCGGCCTGGGTCTCCACGGCCTGCTTGAGCTCCGCGAATATCACGCCCATTTCGTCCCTGCCGGGGTAGGAGAACTCCTCGCCGGGGATTAGGAAGTTCCCAGCCCCGACCCTCCGGAGGATGGATACGATGCGGCTGATGGGGCGCGCGATGCCCCGCGCTATCAGAAGCGTCAGAAGGAACGCCGCTGCCAAAGCCCCAATAGACACCAAGGACACGCCTCGGACGATGGACGTGACCGCTCTGTCAAGCTCGCTGATGGGCTTGCCTGTGAAGAACATCCCCTTGACGCCGGACGTCGAGTCCTTGATTGGGGTGTAGCGGGAGAGGTACTCCTGCCCGAACAGCTGGACGCTGCCGCTGAACGTCCCGCCCTTGTTCACCACCGCGTCCACCACGGCGGGGGAGGCGTCGGTGCCCACGACCCTCTTGCCGTTTTCCTCGATGGTGGTGTTGATCCGCGTGCGGCCCGCGAACACTGTGGCCTCCACGCCGTATAGGGACTTGATTTCGTCCACGATCTTCTGATTTTCAAGGGAGACCGCCGCCCGCACCATGCCCACCGTCTTCCCCTGGTATTTGACAGGGCCGCCGCAGTAGTACCCCAGCTTGGAGGACGGGTTTGACATGAACATGGCGTAGGATGTCCCTGCGATGGCCGTTTTGAAGTCATCGCCCTTCCCGATGTTGTCACCCACCCGCGCCTTGTCGTGGGGGCGGGCAAGAACCTCCCCGTCCGCGGCCGCTATCACAAGGACGTCGACGCCCGAGGCGTTCAGAATGGGCTTCGTCAGCGCGTAGACGCCTTCCTTGTCCCTCTCGCTGACGAGCCGCCCCAGTTCCTCCAAATGGATCAGGTTGTCCCGGAACGCCTCGGTCTCCTTCATCGTGCCAGCTATGATCTGCTCGAACCCGACGATGGAGCGCGTGGCCTCATCCGAAAAGGTGTTCTTCATGTAAATGTAGGCATACCAAAGCGCCGTCCCGCTGGCACAAACCACGGACAGCAAAACCAAAAAGAAAGCCGAGGAAATGATCTGAGTCTTGATACTCATATTTCTGAACATATGAAACACACTCCTTTTGCTTTCCTGCCTTTTTTTGCTTAACTATGCCTAGAAACCCTCAGCATCTCGGCCACGTTCCCAGCGGTCAGGCCGAACATCTCCCTTTGCCGCTCGGTGGACGCGCAGCCAACGAACACGTCCGGCACTCCGACGCGCTTCACGGAGGCGCCGTGCCGTGCTCCTGACGCTATCTGCTCGCCAACGCCGCCAAGGAGGTAGTTTTCCTCGGCCACAACTATCGTATCGTAGTTTCCCTCGTAGAGTGCCTTGACGTCCAACGGCTTCAGACGGCGCAGGTCGAACACCGCCGGAGGCGTCGGTGTTATTCCCATCCTCTCGGCCATCTTGCGGGCTTCAAGCAGTATGCCGATCGTCGTCCCGTGCCCTACTAGCGCTGCTCCTTCTCCGTCCATGATCTTTGTTGTTGCGATGGAGCGGATGGGCGACACAGACCCCATGATCGGCCCTCTTGGGTAGCGGATGATGGTAGGGCCGTCGCGCGTGGCGGCGTGGTTCATCATGTCGGCAAGCGAGGCCTCGTCGGCTGGGGAGTATATCTCTAGGTTGGGGATCGGCCTCGTCCATGAGACGTCGAGCAGGCCCTGATGCGTCTCGCCGTCGGCTCCCACTAGGCCTGCTCTGTCTATCATCAGTACCACCGGCAGGTTCTGGAGCGCAACGTCGTGTGCAAGCTGATCCATGGCGCGCTGAAGGAACGTCGAGTATATGAACACCCACGGCCTCAGCCCGCCCGCTGCCATTCCCGCTGCCAGGGTGAGCATGTGGCTCTCTGCTATGCCGACGTCGAAGAAGCGGCTGGGGAAGCGCTCGCGGAAGCCCTCCAGCTTCACCCCTGTGGCCATGGCGGCGGTGAGGCAGACTATTCGTCCGTCATCGCACGCCAGCCCCTCGGTCAGAGCGGACGCTGCCTCGCTCCAAGTCCGGGCGGCTGGCTGTGCTCCTCCTCTTGCGGCCATCTGGTGGTACTTCGTTGGGTTGGCCTCGGCCTCCGGCATTCCTTTGCCCTTTACAGTTATGAAGTGAAGCAGCACGGGGCGGCTGTAGGAGCGCGCTAGCTCGAATATCATCTCGGCCTCATCGACGTTGTGCCCGTCGAACGGCCCCCAGTAGTTTATGTCAAGGTCGTCGAACATGTTCGCCGGCTTGACGAGCGCCTTTATCTGGGCGTGGATGCCCTCAAGCCCCTTGCGCAGCGCCGCGCCCTTTCCCTTGCCCTCTGACAGGCAGTCCTTCACGGCCTGTTTGATGCTGTTGTACGACGTGTTGGCAGAGAGCCGCGCCAGCATCGTAGCGAAGCCGCCAACTCTCGGGCTTATGGAGAGCTTGTTGTCGTTCAGGACGATTATCAGGCGGGTTTTGGCCTCCTTGAGGTGGTTCAGGGCTTCGAGTGCGAGGCCGTTTATCAGGGCTCCGTCGCCTATGAAGGCAACGACGTGGTGCTTTTGCCCGAGGATGTCGCGCGCCTTGGCTAAGCCCAGAGCGGCCGATATGGACGTGCTGCTGTGCCCGACGCTGAAGTGGTCGAACTCGCTCTCGCCGCGCCGAGGGAAGCCGCACAGCCCGCCCTCGCGCCTCAGCGTGCCGAAGCGCTCTGCCCTGTCGGTAAGTATCTTATAGGCGTACGCCTGATGGCCGACGTCGAAGACGATTTTGTCCTCTCTTGGGTCGAACTTGCGCAGAAGCGCTATGCAAAGCTCCACAGCGCCGAGGGACGAGCCGAGATGTCCGCCGTTCTCGCTGACTGTATCGATTATCATCTTCCTGACATCCGAGGCTAGGCCGCTAAGCTGCTCTCGCGGCATGTCCCTTACGTCTGGGTAGCGGAGGGTGTTGATGTTCAAGCCCTTTCCACCTCGATCATGCCCTTGACGGCGTTGAGCTTGCCTGTTATCTCGTAGAGGTGCCCCAGGTTTTTCACCTGAAGCTCTATCTTCATGCGCACGAGGCTGTTGTCGACGACGTTCATCTTCATGCCCTGTATGCTGCCGCCGGCCTGCCCTATGACCTGCGCCGCGTCTCGCACCAGGTCTGCTCTGTCCATGGCCTCGGCCTTGATTCGCGCCGTGTGGAGGCGGCCTGACGCGGCGGACTCGCTCCAGCTCACGTTCACGTTTCGGTCGCCGGTGCTTTGCGCGATGTTGGTGCAGTCGGCGCGGTGGACTGTTATGCCGCGCAGCCTCGTGGAGCAGCCGACTATCGCGTCGCCTGGTATCGGGGCGCAGCAGTTGGCCAGCACAGCCTGGACTCCCTCGAAGCCCTCTACTATGATGTCGAGGTTGGACTTCTTCGGCACGGAGTGCTTCGTGAGCACGTCGTCCGACTCGCCCTTCTGCTGGAGCTGGGACAGAACCAGCTTCTGCGCTATGGCGCTGGGCCCTGCCGAGCCGCCGCCTATGGCCACCAGCAGGTCTTCTTTGCCGGAAAGCCCCACGTCGCGGGCGACCTTGTTGAGCGACGGGGTCAGGGACGCCTCGTCGCCGCCGAACTCAAGGCCGCGCTTGCGAAGCTCCTTGTTGAGCGCCTCCCAGCCGCGCCGAGCCTTCTCCTCTCTGTCCACCTTCTCGGCCTGACGGAAGTAGTTCCTTATCTTCGCGCGGGTCTTGGCGCTCTTGACCATCTTCATCCAGTCGCGGGAGGGGGCGCCCTGGGGCGAGGTGATTATCTTGACTATGTCGCCGTTCCGAATCTCCGTGGCGAGCGGGACTATCCTGCCGCCCACCATTGCCCCGACGCAGCGGTTGCCCACCTCGGTGTGCACGGCGTAGGCGAAGTCGATCGTTGTCGCGCCGCGCGGAAGCACGACCGCCTTCCCCCTTGGAGTGAAGGCGTAGACCTCGGATGTCAGCACGTCGCTCTTGAGTATCTCGAGGAACTCCTCTGGGTCGTGCCCCTCGCCCTCCAGCGCCTGCCGCACCCACGTGAGCTTCGCGTCGAGGCTGTCTGACTTCGAGGCGTTTCCGGACTTGTAGAGCCAGTGCGCTGCGATGCCGTACTCGGCTAGGCGGTCCATCTCCTTCGTTCGTATCTGTATTTCGAGAGGCGCGCCGAACGCCATGACAGTCGTGTGGAGCGACTGGTACATGTTGCTCTTGGGGTTCGCTATGTAGTCGTCGAACTGCAGCGGGATGGGCGTCCACATCGAGTGGACTATGCCCAGCACCGCGTAGCACGTCGGCATGTCGTCCACGAGCACCCTCATTGCGAGGATGTCGTAGAGCTCGTCTATGGAGATCTTCTTTCGCTCCATTTTCTCGTATATGCTGTAATAGTGTTTCGCGCGCCCCTTGATTTTACACGGGATTCCCTCGGCTGCGAGGCGTTCTTCCATGGCCTCGATGCCCTTGCGTATGACCTCCTCGCGCTCGGGCAGCTTATGCCTGACCTTGCGGCGTATTTCGTTGTATATCTCCGGGTGGAGGTACTTGAATGACAGGTCTTCGAGGTCCCTTTTAAGCTGGTAGATGCCGAGCCGGTGCGCCAGCGGGGCGAATATCTCAAGGGTCTCGCGGGCGATGCGTTCCTGCTTGTCGCGGCGAAGCACGGAGAGGGTGCGCATGTTATGGAGCCTGTCGGCCAGCTTTATCAGAACGACGCGTATGTCCCGCGCCATAACTATGAACATCTTGCGGATGTTCTCGGCCTGGTAGTTGTCCATTGACATGAACGGGAGCTTGCCGAGCTTGGTGACCCCGTCCACGAGCGTGACGACCTCGTCGCCGAAGACTGCTGAGAGCTCGTTGACCGTGACCTCCGTGTCCTCCAGGATGTCGTGGAGCAGGGCGGCGCAGAGCGTGGCGACGTCCAGCTGCATGTCGGCCAGTATTGCCGCGACGTTGATGGTGTGCACGATGTAGGGATCGCCTGACGTGCGCTTTTGTCCGGCGTGCTCCTTCGCGGCGTAGAGCATGGCCTTGCCCAGGTCGTTCATGCGCTCCGCGGCCTGGTAGGAGACGGCGCGCGACCAGAGCAGCCGCCACGCTGTTTTGACCGACTCTGTCTTGCACTCGTCCGGGAGCTGGTCAAACAGCGAGTCGCGCACCGCCGACAAGTCCATATGCTCGTCGCCCGCATCAGGCGCGCCCAACGTTGACCGCGTTTCAGCCTCCATACCGCCCACCTCGCTTTTCCATCTTGCTTACAGATTACAGTTCTTACACGCCGACGTAGTCCAGGAGGAACTGCACTCTCTCCCTGCCCTGCCAAAAGTCCACGCGCGGATGATAGACCCATCCCTTGACCCAGGAGATGTCGTCAAGCTCGGAGGCGGAGCCGAACGCCAGCAGCCTTATCCCCGACTCTGCTCCGCCGATTATGACCGCGCAGTGCTGTCCGTCCCTGCCGAACTTGACCACCTGGTCGTCCTCTCCTTTCGGGACGTAGAAGAAAGGGCGCGGGTTGTCGTTGCCGAACGGGCCTAGGCGCTCCACGACCGCCTTCCACTCGTCGAGGGTGATGTCGCACGGCGGGGCGGCTATGGCCTTTACCTGCTCTTCCTCTACTGTGACCTTGGAGAGGAGTTCCTTCAGCCTCTCCTGCACCTCGGGCCAGCGCTCGGAGAGCACGGAGAAGCCGGCGGCGTAGCGGTGCCCTCCCCAAGCGTAGAGGACGTCCTGTATCTCGCTTAGGATTCCGACCGCGTTGGCTCCCTCCGGCACCCTGAGAGTGCCGCGTATCTTGTCGCCGGACATGGCCGCGAGGGCTATCGGCGTGCGCAGCCTGCCGCAGATTCGGCTCGCCACGCCGCTTAGCACGCCGACCGGCCATCTTTTGTCAAATATCACGAGCTCGTCCGGCGAGTGAGCGTCGAACGGCGCGTCTTTTGGGTCTGAGACGCCCTTGGAGCACGGCGCTTTCTGCTCGCAGTCCTCGGAGAAGGACTGGATTATGCGGTCGGATATGGTCTTTCTGTAGACGTTAGCCCTCAGCAGCTTGTCGACGAAGGAAGGGACGTCGCCCATGCCCAGCAGCGCGCCGACCGCGGCGTCGGCGTAGTACACGCGGCCTGGGGCGTTGAGGCACGGGATGACGCTCATGGACAGCTGCTCCTCTGAGAGGGTCTGCTTCGGCAGGCCGAGCCTTTCGAGCAGTATAGCGAGGCCCCGTCTGGCGTCGGAGCGCATTAGCTCTATCCCCCGCCGCACGATGAGCTTGTTCAGCGGGTGCAGGGACATGCAGTCTGCCAGAGTGGCAAGCGCCGCGAGGTCGAGGGCGTACTTCAGGCGCTGCCGCGGGGCGATGTTCTCCTTCCACGCCCAGCACCAGAGCACGGCCGTGGCGCAAAGCTTCAGCGCCGTCTTGTCGCCTGAGCGGAATGGGTTGACGACCTGCTCCGGCACGTCGGGCACGTTGACCGAATGGTGGTCGAAGACGAACACGTCTATGCCGCGCGCCTCCATTGCCCTCAGCAGTTTCGCGTCGTTTGAGCCGCAGTCTACGACGACGAGCGTGTTGCAGCCGCTTTTCGCTATCTGCTCGAGCGCCGACGCGTGAAGCCCGTAGCCCTGCGTGTCGCGCTTGGGTATGTAGTACCTCACGCCGGAGGCCTTGGCGCGGAATATCTCCATGCCGAGCACGGTGGAGGCTATGCCGTCAACGTCGTAGTCCCCGTAGACGACGACGTTTCCGAACGACGGCTTGGCCATCCATTTTTTCGCGGCGACGGAAGCGGCGTCCCCAAGGTACAGCGAGTCCATGAGGCCGTCGAAGTCGTCCGACATCTCGGCTGCCGCGCCTCCCATGGTTGCGAGCACCGCTTCGGTGATCGCGCCGGCCCGCGCACCGTCTATTTCGTAGAGTTTAAGGTTAAGTTCCGAGCATCTTGACAGCAACGTTCGTCTTTCACTTTCTTCTTTTGTTCATAAAATATCTTCTCAGAATCTCCGCGCATCGGCCTTCAAGCACGCCGCCCAGTGCGCGGCAGCGGTGGTTGAGCCGTCCGTCTCTAGGAATGTCGTAGAGAGTTCCGACCGCGCCGGCCTTTGGGTCGCGTGCGCCGAATACGATTGTCCGAAGCCTCGCGGTCACCGCCGCGCCCGCGCACATTGGGCACGGCTCCAGCGTCACGTATAGGTCGCAGTCCGTGAGGTTGCGTGCGCCGAGCGTGGCAGCGCCTTCGCGTATGGCCAGAATCTCGGCATGCGCCGTGGGGTCGCCCGCGACGTTAGAGCCGCGCCCGACCACCTCTCCGCCCTTGACGAGCACTGCCCCGACCGGCACGTCCCCGCGCAAGAAGGCCTCCTCTGCCTCCGCCAGGGCCAGAAGCATGAGGCTCTCAGTGGCAGTCCAGGTCATTGTTTCCCGCTCATGGCCGCGATGTCCTCTTCGGACAGACCGGTGTACTTCGCGATCATCTTAGGCGGAAGCCTGTCGGCAAGCATAGACATCGCA
>JAISUL010000096.1 GCA_031272145.1 Synergistaceae bacterium | reverse complement strand
GGTCGTGGATAGCGCAGGAACCTCCTGCGCGACGGACGATGTACCAGTGGCCGTCGGAAACGGGATCACTTTGGCTTCGGCGGCGGCGTTTGCGCGCTCGGCAATAACGGGGCCGATTTTCATTTGCACGGCGTTCATGGCCTTGCCTCCGCCGACAGCGTGTTAATCCACTGGAAAAGTAAATCGCGGGGATACCTTACCGATGCGCGCCTGCCGTCGCCGATTTTCACGAACGGCGGCCCGTCGTGGTCTGAGTAGCGCCGAGCGCGCAACCAGGGGACGCTAAACCCCGTCAGCGCGGCGACCTGGCGCTCGTCCAGCAGAGCGGGCAGCGCGTGCTCTTGGATGTTGACGGCCTCGGATGCCGGGGCCGGGGTGATGGGCCGACTCATGCCGCTCGCCTCCATGGGGTGCAGCATGTGGCCGTGAAAGAGTGAAAAGTTAGTTTAGGTGCAGGGTCAGATGAACCTCCATCGTCGCCAGAACCGCCTCCTCCGCCCTCGACGGCCAGTCGGGCGCGACGGGCACTCCTCGGGCTTCTCCGATGGGCGCGCGGCGGGTTGCAATACGCATAAAGCGTGAGGCGGGTTGCAAAACGAACAGGCATTACGCTGACGCCAGCGAGCTCGACCACAAACTTTCTCAGCTCAGGGGTGTACTCGCCGCCGAAGCGCTCAGGATCGTATTTGGCCTCTACGAACAGCCCGAAATCGTCAGCACATGGCGCTTCTCCGGATGCCTTGCAGCGTTGTATGTAGAGAACGAACGCTTCCGCCAGTGCAAGCTGAGACTCAGGCTTCGGCAGCCCCCTATAGAAAAACTTCTCCCTGCACGGCCCAGGAATTACGTTCAAACAGCCGAGCAGAAAAGGGAGGAGCGCATGGCCGTACTTCCGCGAGAGACCGCCCGTGGCAAAACAAAGTTCCAAAATCCTCTCCGCCAAGACTTGCGAAAAGGCACCTGAAGTGGTATCATGTTTTCCGAACATAAATAGCCTCCTATACTACTTTTCGCCCTGTCGAATCGCCCCGGCAGGGCTTTCCTCTATCCCCCCTGAGGGGGAGCCCTTCACAACGCAACACCGGCGTCATCGAATAACGCCTCCTGTGGAACCGAAAAATACGCTGCCAGCGCCGCCTGAACCGCCCTACTCGCGGCCTTCGTGCCAGTCTCAATCTGACTCAGAAGGCATTCCGAGACCCCTATAAACCCACCAAGCCGAGCAAGGCTTAGGAGCGGAACCCTGGCCCGTCGAATCCGGCGCAGGCGAGTCACACTAGCCGTTGGCATTGGATCACATCCTCTCTAAAAAGAATTATAACCCGCGCTCGAAGTTTTTTCAAGTCCCTATGTAGATAATTTCGACTTTTCCCGGCCACATGGCCTGGGCTGAAGACAAAAGTTCACGTATCCACATCCATAGACGTGCATTCCAGCTTTTGGGATACACGCGCCCTCACGTGCTAAACTTTTTGTACATCGCGGCAACCACCAGCCCCTCGTGAACGCCCTATTTTAGGGCTCCCGTGAGCCGGATCGCGCTACGGGCATTCTAGTGGCCTTCTCGCGTAAAATCCGAAGGGAGGTATGAAACGTCTAACCTCGAAAAATGGAGAGCGTTTTTAGGTGGGTCTTGTGTCCTTGAAGAGCAAAAACAGCGGAGCAGTCCCAAGACGAAGGCTGCCCCGCCTACCCCACCAGACGCCGGATGATGAGGATTGTACCACGAGGGGTCGGTCTGGATAGATGAGTAGGGATACTCTAGCGGGGACCCGCATGGGACTCCGGCGCGCTCGAGCACCCCCCCCTCCCCCGTCCGCCTGCCTCGTGCTCGGCCTGCCCGCCTTGGCCTACCTGCCCTACTCCTTCCCGGCCTCGCACAGCCGCAGGACTTCGTCGAGCAGCGGGGCGTACTCCCACTCCCACTCACGCGTCGCCCAGACGTCTTGGATGCTCAGCCCCGTCCCGGCGTCGCGCAGCATAGCGTCGAGGGAGTCCCACCAGAGGCGGCAGTCGATGTCCTCGATGTCGAAGGTGCCGCTCTCGTCCCAACCCTGCGCCAGCGCGCGCGCCTCATCAATCGTCATCATCATCACCCCCTCTCGGCTCCTGACCGTCGCGCAGCCCCTCCAACCTCGCCACCGCCGCCCGCAAGGTGGACGGTGCCAGGTGCGCGTAGCGTTGTGTCATGGACACGTTCGAGTGCCTCATCAGCTTGGCGACGGTGTACAGATCGACGCCCGACATCACAAGCTGGGAAGCGAAGTCATGGCGCAGATCATGGAACCGGAAGTCGTCCAGCCCCGCCGCGGCGCGTAGTATATTCCAGTCGTGTTTGACCGTTGCCGTGCTCTTAACGCCTAGAACCCTCGCGCCCCCCGCTGGGTTGCCAGTGACCTCACGCCATGCAACCAGCGCCGCGACGGCCTCTTTGTTCAATGGCAGTATCGATGCCTTACCTTCTTTGTCCACCTCGGCGCGGATGGTGATACTCGGTGCCTCACCGTCAAGGTGAACGTCGCGCCATTCGAGCTCGGTAAGCTCCTTCGCCCGCAGCCCCGTGTTCATGGCCAGTAGAACATATGGCCGCACCCGCGCCCCTCTCGGCAGCCTATCGATAGCCGCCATAAGGCGCGCCCGCTCATCAGGGCTTAGGTAGCGGACGTGTACCGTCCCGTCGTCCGGCAGCCTCACGACGTCCTTCAAGGGGTTAGCCGCCAGAGCGCCGACGGCGACGGCGCGATTGAATACGATGTTTAGGCGCTTTCTGGCCGAGATTATCGATGTGTTCCTCACCCCCTCGGCCTTCCGGCGCTGTTGCCAGGCCTCGAAGTCCTCAGGGCAGAGCGTGTCAATACGCCGCGAAAATAGGGGGTGCAGCTCATGCCGTACCTCCTTCACGACGCCGTTTCCCTTCCTTGGATGCCCAGCCGCGTACCACGGCGCGAACTCGCCCTCGAACCACTCGCCCAGTGTAGGGATCGGCTTAGCCTCGCCCTCGGCGGCCTTAACCCACGGCGTCTCGCCCCTCGCAACACGGGCCAGGAAGTCACGCGTAGCCGCCCGCGCCTCGACGACCTTCATCACATCCGCCCTCGCCAGCTTCCAGCTTGCCTTCTTCCCGTCGGGCTTAGTGTATGCTACATACCACACCTTCGACGCGCCCCCAACGTGCAGCCGCAGCCCGTGACATTCGGCGTCGCTCACCCAGTAGCCCTTCGGATCGAACAGCAAGTCACGGACGGCAGCCTCGGTAAACTTAAATGGCTTCATCTTCATCATAGAACCCCCTTCCGGTGTAAAAGCAGCGTCGCCCAAAAAGATTTACGCTATATTTACACCGCCGAAAGTATAAACGGTCTAAATCAAAAAGTAAATCCTATTAAATCCTATCGGCCTAAGTGCCCTACCTTGGGGACGGAATGGGAATATACGAAAAACGGTAGTAAATGGTATCAAATAAGTATCTATAACCTAGAGGAGAAGGCGCTCTCCCTCGTCGGCCCCGACATATACGAGCGGCTCATCAAGGGCTACACCGAAAAACAGTGGGGCCGCCCCGCGGCGGAGCTCCCCGCGTCGATCATCCGCCGCCTGCCGCTGCGCTTCACCTATGACAACAACTACTACGACGCCCTCTATCAGGGCATCCCCATCGGCGGCTACACGCGGATAGTCGAGAAGATGCTGGACGGCTGCGACGTCGCGCTCGAAACGGACTTCTTCGCTAATCGGGAGAAATGGGAGAACGCCGCCGACCGCGTCGTGTTCTCAGGGCCTATCGACGCCTACTACGGCCACCGGTTCGGACGGCTGGAGTACAGAGGGCTGCGCTTCGAGACCGAGACGCTGAATGTGCGGAACTTCCAGGGCAACGCGGTGGTCAACTACACAGACCGCGCCGTGCCCTACACGCGAATAGTCGAGCACAAGCACTTCGAGTTCGCGGCGGGCGGCTGGGACGAGACCGTCATAACGCGCGAGTACCCGGCCAAGTGGGAGAGCGACGCCGACGGAGACCCGTTCTACCCCGTCAACGACGCCGCTAACGAGGCCACGCGGGAGAAGTACGCAGCGCTCGCCGCACGGGAGAGCCGCGTGTTCTTCGGCGGACGGCTCGGCAGCTATCGCTACTGCGACATGGAGGAAGTCGTCGAGGAAGCCCTAACCCTCGCGGAAAGGATCATTTCATAATGGAAAACCTGTTCATAGTCATGCCTGCATACAACGAGGCGACCAACATCGAGCGCGTCGTCTCCGACTGGTACCCGATCATTGAGCATATCGGAGGCGAAAGCCGCCTCGTGGTCGTGGACGACGGCAGCACGGACGGCACCTACGCCGCGCTGAGGGCGATGAACCTCGAACGCCTAGTTCCGATCAGCAAGGCAAACGGCGGGCACGGAGCAGCGGTTCTATATGCCTATCGCTACGCCGTCGAACACGGGGCAGACTGGGTCTTCCAGACAGACTCAGACGGCCAAACCCTGGCGGAGGAATTTTCCCAGTTCTGGGACTGCCGCGGGGATTTTGACATGGTCATTGGCCGCCGCGAGAAAAGAGAGGACGGGGTATTCCGCCTGCTGGTCACCAGAACATTGAGAGTAGTAATACGACTACTATTCGGCGTCTCAATCCCAGACGCCAATCTAGCTTACCGTCTCATGCGAGCCTCTGCTTTGCGTGAGGCTCTGGCTATCATTCCGCCCGATTTCTATCTAGCGAACGTCCTAGTGTCGATCGTCTTTGCTAAAAAGAGGAAGCGCGTGAAGTCGATTCCCGTCACTGTACGTCCGCGCCAAGGCGGTGTCAATTCCGTTTTCGCACCGCAAATCGTGAAAATTGGCTTTCGGGCGATTGCGGACTTTTGGAAGCTCAGGAAGGCGTTCGAGTAAGAGAGAATGTCGGAGCAACTCGCGTACATTATGTGCGGCGTCGCCACGACGCTCGTGAACTGGCTGGCGTTTTGCCTCCTCTCGCCGCTTATCGGGGCTGTGCCTGCCAACGCCGCGTCTTGGTGCGCGGCAGTGCTGTTCGCGTTCGTCGCCAACAAGGTGTGGGTTTTCGGCAAGCGGGACTTCTCTCCCGCGTCCGTGCTCCGGGAGCTCGCGTTATTTATCGGTGCTAGGTTATTGTCTGGCGTCTTCGAGATCGGCGGCCTCGCGCTGCTCATGCGCCTGAATCTCGGCGGCACCCTGTGGGGAGTCGAGGGCGCCGTCGCGAAGGCCGTCATCTCGGTCGTCGTGGTCGTCCTCAACTACTTTTTCAGCAAGTTCGTCATATTTAGGAAAAGGGGTAGCAAAGAATGAAAGACACAAAACTCAGGAATACCGCGTCTTATCTGCCAGCGCTGGCGGCGTTCGGGATATACTTCCTGATAACGACCTGGCAGCTGACCCACTCGTCCCTGTGGCTCTGCATCCACGACTCGGAGTGGTGGTTCCGATTCGCCGGCGTGGTCTTCGGATTCGGCGGGGCCGTCGGGATGTACCGGATTATTCTGGGCCGGACTGGCAGCGCGGCGTGGGCAGCCGGGGCAGTTATTGCGTATGCGTTCAACGTGAAGCTCGTCTACTATTATCAAGAGTGCGCTGAGTACAGCCTGATGCTTGGGTTGCTGCCCTGGGCTGTGTGCTTCTTCCTAGCGTCGCTCGACGAGGCATCTCCACGTAACGTCGGCCTTTTCGCGCTCTTCTGCGTCCTCGCGGTTTACACCCAGTACGGAGCGGCGTTCCCGTCGGCGGCGTTCGGAGTTATTTTGGCCGCAAAGACGCTGGCCTCTCGCGACAATCGGAAGAGCCCCGTGGGAAGGGAAGCGCGCACCCTGCTGGTAGCCGGCGGAGCCGCCCTTGTGTGCGCGGCGCTGCTGTATTGTTTCTTCACGCGCGAGCAGATCGCAAATCAGGCGCTCTATGACGCGACGGACGGGGACGAGGCTAATTGGGATGCGTACCGCCGGGCTGCCGAGGGATGGAGTTGGGGCGTGGTGGCGTGGGACTTCCTAGTCAAGCTGCGCCATGTCTTCACGTATGAGATGTTCGGCGAGACCATAGCGGCGCGTTACGCCGCGGTGCGGTATGCAATTATGCTGCTGATGGCCGCAACTGGTGTAGGAGCTGTTTGTCTCGCATGCTCGCGCCGCAAGGACGTAGCGGCTTATCGCTGGTGGCTGGGCGCGTGCGTCCTGACGTGGGTGCCTTACTACTTCGCGGTCAAGACCGGGCTGTACGCGCACGGGATATACGGGTTTAGGTGGGACATATTTTTCATCCCGATGTTCTTCGTAAGCCTGGTCTGGACGGCCTGGGAGTTAATAAGACCATTTGGAGGCACGAAACGCCGCGTTTGCACCGCGCTGATCGCCCTGATCGGAGTCATGTACTGCACCGGCGGCTTCACCAAGATCGCCGGCAACTGGAGTAAGCAAGACATACGCGGCGCCGTGGCAGCGTGGTACGCGACGGTCGGCAACACACCGACTCTTGTCATGAACGACGCCGAGACAGGCTTCGAGTTCTACCTGAAGCACGACGCGCGGTACAGCCCGGAGATGGATCGGAACGTGATCTTTATCGGCAGCGTGGGAAGGCATGCGACGCCGGACGAGTACGCCGCCAGATTGCGCGGCCTGCTGACCGGAGACCAAGCGTATATGGTCTCGTCACATCTGGACGGCTTAAGTACGGTGTCGCAAGCTATGGAGAGCATGGGCTGGACGGGCGAGACGGTCTTTGTCAATAGGAGTTCGGCGCTGGTGAGGTGGCGTTTAGCCCGGCGATAGCCGCGCTATCACATCCCCCAGCCCTGCCCCGCACAGCCCGACGATCAAGAACGCCCTTTGCGACGCGGCGTCATAGCTCTCGCAGACCGAGTTCATGTTGGAGATGGCGTTCGGCGCCGCCCCCATTCCATGACCGATGAAGCCAGAGCACATAACCGCCGCGTCGTAGTCCCCGCCCAAGATCGGGAACAGCACGAACGCCGCCGCCAAAATTATCGCCGCGGTCTGCAGCATCAGAATAGCCAACAGAGGGGCTGCTAATGCGTAAAGCTCCCACACGTGCAGCCTCATCATCGCCATCATCAAGAACAGTCCAACCGACGCCCGCGAGATCACCTCGACCACGAGGTCGTCCAGCGCGACTAGGTTTAGCAAGTCGTTCACGCTACGAAATGCCGCAGCAAGCAGCATCGCCACGACGTAGTCCGGCACCCCGCCCTCCGCAGCCCACGCGGGGTTGACTGCCCTCCCAAGCGCCATTATAACCAGCACCGTGGCAAGAGTATTGGGCAGGGAACGTATGGAGAACTTGCTCCCCAAGGGAAGCCGACTTCCCGAGGGAAGCTGGCCGCCTGCCGTGTTTGGGGCTATTTTTCTCCTGTTTATAATAACGCTTATTACGGGGCCGCCGAGGAGTCCGCCGGCGATAAGCCCGTACGTCGCCGACGCCGCGGCCACGGCGTGACTGCTGACAGCTGATGCGACTCCGTGGTCTCCCATCAGAGAGGTCGCTCCGACCATCGCTCCCAGCGCCGGGTCTACGCCGAGGAGCGTCGCCATAGCGGAGCCCATGAGGTTCTGAAACGCAGCCATGCCCCAACAGGCCGCGAGATAGGCGAGCAACGCCGCTCGGCAGCGCCACAGGACTGAGAGGCTCCCCCGCAAGCCGACCGTGGTAAAGAACGCCAGCATCATGGGAGCCTGAAACGCCGTGTCAAACGAGACAGACACGCCAGCGTGGTGCATGGCGAGCGCTATGGCCGCCATTATCATGCCGCCTATTACAGCAGCCGGAACGCATAGGCGCGTCAAGAACGGCACTCTGCGCCTCAGGCAAGCGCCCAGAACGAACAGCACCGCGGCTGTTGCGGTTGTGTAAAGGGGGTTAAGGCTGTAGTTCACGCCAGTGATAATTTCGTTCAATGTAGGGTAT